>NZ_JBSQIL010000057.1:0-10387 GCF_055108775.1 Soehngenia sp.
TTATGCCCAAATTTAAATTTTATAGTATAATTATAACACAAAAAAGGACTTTTATAAGTCCTTTTTTGTTGAATTAAACTATTTTAATTTGTCTATTTTGCTGATTTCTAGTAAGGGTCTAATTTAACTTTACAAAGGTCTAATTTAGTTTTACATTTGACCTAATTATTTTTCTGATTCCCATAGTTCTTTAGCCTATAAAAAATCTAATGCTTCTTTAGTAAAATTGATAGGAATTTCGCTATCATGCATTTTACTGTTATACATAAAATAGAAATGCGATTCATTATCTAGCAACTGCTTAAAGTTACCTGACTCTACTATCTTTCCGTCTTTCATAACCAAGATTTCATCATATTTATCTAGTATAGTCTCATCCATTTGATGAGTTATCGCAATTAGAGTTTTATCAAGATTAGTCAATGTTTTCTCAATTTCATATGCTGTTACTTTATCCAATGCAGATGTAGCTTCATCTACTAATAATATTTCTGCATCCTTTATCAATGCTCTTGCGATAGCTATTCTATTTAATTCTCCTCCGGATAACTGAACTTTACCTTCTCCAACTATTGTATCTATTCCTTTTTCATGTAAACTAATAGTTTTAAGTAAACCTGATTGTTTAATTACTTTATTAAATTTTTTTTCAGGAAAATCATTGTATAAGCAAATGTTGTTTTTTATAGTATCCTTGAACATAAATACATTTTGTTGTATTAATGTCACTTTATTGTAATATGAACTAGGATCAAACGATTTAATGTCATTATCGTCAATTTTAATTTTTCCTTGATAATTGTCTATTTGATTCATTAATATTTTGAGTAAAGTAGATTTGCCACATCCACTCTCTCCAACAATGGCATATTTCTTACCTTTTTCGAATACATAATTAATATTAGAAATTACTTCTTCTCTGTTATCATATGAATATGACAAATCTTCAATTTCAAGTTTGTTATGAAAAGAAAATTCTTTTTCTCCTTGATTAGAATTAGATTTGTTTAATATTCTTTCTTGTATGTTTGTGATAACTTTACTAACGGATTTTATCTTAGTGACATACATAGAGATTGAAATAAGTGGGTTTATTATATAATTCATTAATTGTACAGCTGCAATCATCGCTCCAATTGTAATATCTCCTCGCATTACGAATACACTAGCAATAATAATATTGATAAAGAAAATACTAAACCCAGAAACTAATGATATCGCTCCTTGAAAACCCATAAATGAGTCTGACTTGAATTTTGAATGTTCTGTTTCTTTGTTTATTCCAGAAAATATATTAAATATTTTATCTTCTATGTTAAATCCCTTAATTAATTCAAAGCCTTGAGCAATTTCCTTGACATGATTTACATGTCTTTCTAGATTTTCGAGATACTTACCTTTCAAAGCTTGATTTCTTTTATTAAATAACTGAGGTATAACTACAGGTAACCACCCGAAAATGATTATTGCTAATGTAAGATAAATATTTATTCTTAATAATAGATACAGCGATACAATAAACAAGAAAATATCTTTAGCTATATTAATTATGCTGTTTAAATAATTATCTTCTATCACCTTAATGTCATTATTTAGAATTGAGATTAATTCTGAACTACTCAGCTTAGATTGAGTATCAATGTTTAAGAAACTTTTTATAATAGATTGTTTATAGTCTCTCATAACAGCAGCATTCAAAGCTGCATTACTTGCTTTTGATAATGTTTCAGAAAGAAAAACTGCTGCTAAAAATAATATTGAAAATAGGATTAAAGTAGAAATTTCATAACTATAAGTACCTGCAGCAGTATCTACTATTGTTTTGAACAATATAGCCTGATAAGCTTCAACTATAGATATTACTATTACAAAAATAAGACTTAATGATAGTAAAAATTTGTGATTTAATATGTATTTTTTCATATAAAACAACTCCCATGTATGTATTTCCGAAATTAACTGCTATTCCTCAAATTGATACTTTAATAATAAAGCAAAAAATTCTATTTTAACTTCTCATGCTAATTATAAATAGTATTCATAACTTTTTTAAGTAAGAACTTATGTGGAATGTTTACTCATTATAGCTATTTGATAATTATGTAAATTTCCCTTAAAAAAACTATGGGCAATAGCTAAATAATCTCTTTTAGACAAAATAAAAGAAGCTAGATTGTCAAAATCATATTTGTCTTATCAAACTCTTTTGATTATCCACCCCCTAAATAAAATAATTAAATTTTTACAAAAAATTGTTATTTAATATTTTTAAATTATATCACAATGATTGGATAAATCAATTTCTTATTGATGTTTGAAGTAAAAATCCTTTTAAGCAAATAAATAATAACTTCCGATTTAATATAGTTCGGACTTTGAACTAAAAAATGCTCAAATCTTATGTATATTTGTTAAAGATTAGAAGATTTAAACTATTAAACGAAGTTATTTCACTTAAGTGATTGATTTAGAAACTCTATTAATTACTTCAAAATTATTTTCCACCAATAAATTAACACTATATATTCTAAAAATTAATTAAATTAATATTATTAGGGTATAAATTTTCCAAGGAGGTAATAAATATGAAACTAACATATTTAAGCCATTCAGTGTTCATATTAGAATCAGACGGGTTCAAAGCTATATTTGACCCTTTTATAACAGGAAATCCATTAGCTAAAGTCCTACCCACTGACATCAACGACATAACCCATATATTCGTATCACATGGCCATCAAGATCACCTTGGTGACACCATTGATTTGGCGAACGCAAATGATGCATTAGTCATTACTAATGCTGAAATTGCTGGATATCTTTCTACTTTTGGTGTTGAAACACACCCAATGCATATAGGAGGTAGCTATAAATTTGATTTTGGAAAGGTAAAGCTTACTCCAGCACTTCATGGATCATCTATAGAAACTGATGAAGGAATATTATATGCTGGAAATCCATGCGGTTTTCTATTAGAAATAAAGGGTAAAAAAATATATTATGCTGGGGATACCGGACTTTCTACAGACATGAAACTGTTAAGAGATGATGGTATTGACATTGCTATTTTGCCAATCGGGGGGAATTACACGATGGATATTGATGATGCAGTAAAAGCGGTCAAGCTTATTGAGCCTAAACTTACTATACCAATGCACTACAATACTTTCCCACTGATAAAAGCAGATCCATTAGAGTTTAAAAAGAAAAATATCTATAGTGATACTAAAGTACTTGAAATTGGAGAAAGTTATTCATTTTAATAAGAAAACGCACGATAAATCGTGCGTTTTCTTATTCTCCAAAATTGTTATCGACTAAACTTTTTATTCCTGCGATAGCAGCTTCTTCGTCTTCACCTTCTGCTTTAAAAACCAAATGAGTCCCTTTCCCAGCGCCCATGCTCAGAACAGACATTATACTTTTGGCAACATACTCTTGCCCATCTAATTCAATAGTTATGTTAGACTTGTACTTTGAAGCCTCTTTAACCAAAAGACTAGCAGGTCTAGCATGTAAACCAGTTTCATTTTCAAGTGTTACTTGTAATTTTTTCATAGCATAACCCTCTCTATTAAATATTTGCTAATTTATATACTCAATAAATATTCTAACCTTTAAGTTATAAAAGAGCAACCATAAAATGCAAATATCTTATTTGAAATTTTCAAGCAAATATTTTTCAGCTTCAACGCTCCATAGCCCTTTGTTGTTTTCAACTATTTCTGCTAGTTTTTCAAATCTCTTGTCTTCATTTGCTTTCTCCCTAAAGTCTTCTATAGCTGTTAATGGCATGTTAATTTGAGTATAGATTAATTTTTTGCCTCCTGGAATCTTTGGCAAATTCAACGTAGTATCAATGACACTGTCTAATCCACCTATATGAGTTACCATACATGCTGGATTTATTCTTTTATTTTCAGTAAGCTTTAAAGACTCAATTAAATCATCTGTATTTCCACCTGTCGTACCCATAACATGAGTTGAATTATAGTGGACGTTATAGAAGTTGATTTCACCTTTGAAATTAGTGTCAGTAGGTCCTGCAAAGAAATTCAAACAACCATCTCTAGCTAATATCCTATCAGCCTGTTCCACTACTTCTCTCACAGGTGCCATGGCAAATACATCGTCATATCCATGCCCTTCAGAAATTTCCATTAAATACTTGTCAGGATCGGCTATTTCTTTTGTATTTACAAAAATTAGCTTTATTCCACATTTATTAGCCTCATCCTCAAAAATTTCTCTTGCTCTTTTTAGTCTATTGCTGTCAACATCAGTAACTACAACAAGCTTAGGATTTTTATCTCCATGTAATGCATAATCAATAGTTCCAAGACCCATTGGCCCAGCTCCAGCTAAGATAGCTAAATTCCCATTTTCTTTTATTCCCATAAAGTGAGTATATTTTCCCATTTCTGTATGATATGTTGCGTGATATGCACCTATTATACATGACATAGGCTCAGCTAAACTCGCTTCATAATATGCATCACCCTTATAGTTAATCAAACACCCTAATTCCATTACTTCTGGTGGTACTATTGCATATGTTGCATCGCCACCAAAATACATATATGAATATCCAGGCGAAGCCATGCTCCCTTTGTAATTTAAAGCTGGTTGTTGTGCAAATTTAGTACCTGGCTTGAATTGATCTTGCCACTTTTTCCCAACTTTTACAATATTTCCAGCAAATTCATGTCCAATAATTATTGGATTTTCAGATACATCTTTTGGTACTCTTTTATGTTTTTCTCCTAATATTGCACATTTATAAGTTGACATGCAAATGCTGTCTGAGATTATCTCAACTAGTATTTCATCGTCTTTTATCTCAGGAAGTTCAAATTCCTCCAATCTCAAATCATTTGCCCCATATAATCTTACTGCTTTTGTTTTCATTTCTTTTCCTCCCTCTTTATTTAGCTGTAAAAGTAGAATAAATAAAATCTACATCATTAGTTTTTATGAGTTCTTTTAACTTTTCTTCATCTTCACTGATAATAGTTGCGATATTGGCTAAAATGCTTAAATGCTCATCGCCTTTCCCAGCAATTCCAATTACTAGATATGCTTTTTGACCATCGAAGTCAACTCCATCAGGAAATTGTAAGATAACTATGCCTGATTTCTTAATAAATTCTTTCGCTTTTCCAACTCCATGGGGTATAGCCACTCCACAACCAATATATGTGGTTAAATCATTTTCCCTTTCTATCATAGCATCAATATAGGCTTCGTCGACACAGCCACTCTTGAATAAAAGTTCTCCTGCAAATCTGATCGCATCATACTTATCCATATTGGGTAAATTTAACAAAACATTCTCTTTTAATAAAACATCTGCATTTCCTTCATCTGCTTTTTTATTTTTACTAGAAAACAGATTTAACCCCATTTTTTAGACCTCCATATTTCTAATTTTCATAATGAACTCTTTCATAAAATTCATTTAAATAATCTTCTAACAAATCATGTATCTTGTCTTTTTCGGAATTTCTTAAAGTAAATAAAAATTTCTCATCTTCGATAATCTTTGAACTTAGAAAACTCATAACACTTAGCTTATTATCATTTATATTTTTAGGTGCAAGCATTATTATTGCTAAATCTATTTTATTTGAATTTCCATCATTCTCTATATATATTGGCTTTAAAAGCCTTATAGCCCCAAATATAAGCCTATCAACACCTGTGGTTTTTGCATGAAGCAAAACTGCATTATATTGATCTAATACTGTACTTCCTAAACTTTCTCTCTTAAGCAATCCTTCTTTTATATTTGAAACTTCAATCTCGTTTCTACCAATTGTACTACTTATGTGATCAATCAATGATTTTATGCTTTCTTTTTCTAGCATATCTACTACAACAAGGTTGTTAAGCACTTCAAGTATTGCATCCAAATATTCTTTTAAACTATTAAGATCTTTTTTGGCTGTTGATTTAGAGGTTTTTATCTCCTTGTTTTTATCAATTATATTAAAATTTTTTAAAAATTCATCGATTAATCTTTTATCATCACTAAGCAAAAGTGGATTAACCACTACTAAAGGTATTTTCCCATAGTTAATTGGAATAGTGGATATAATAAAATCAATATCTTTGGTTGTTTCTAGCACTTCTTCAATATTTAGTGAAGAAATCACATCTACTATATTTAAATTTTTATATTCATTTTGTAATCTCGTTGAAAGAAGTGTAGCTGTACCCATTCCAGTTGCACATACGACAAGTACATCATATTTGATAAAATTTTTTCTGTTCCTTTCAACCGATGCTCCGATATGCATTGCTATATATCCTATTTCAGAATCAGGCATCTTTATTCCAAGTTCTATTTCAATAGGTTTCACTGCTTTTATCGCAACTTTGTAAATCTCTGTGTAATTGTTTTTTATTTCTTCTAAAAGGGGATTCCTTATTTCCATATTCATTCTTATTCTATAAAGTGCTGTTTGAAAATGTGTTGCTAGCCAAATTATAGACTGCCTATCTATTTTTGAATTCAATCCCAACTCACTATATGCATTTGAAAGGATTTTTGAAGAAATCATAATTACTTCATCATCTATTTGAGTTGTTTTAGTCCCTGCATTACCTATAATATGCATTGTAATATATCCTATTTCATCTTCAGGCATAGAAATGTTAAACTTTTCCCCAATAGCCTTTGCGAGTTTCTCTGCTTCTAAATATTCATCACATTTTTTTAATATATTTAAATAATCTTTGTCAATGATTATATTTTCGCCCTTATTTATTCTATCTATTGCGATTGCTAAATGTATGAGCAAACCAATATATGCCCTATCATTTAAAGTTGTTTTTAATTTATTTTCATTGTTAATTAATAACCTCTCTAATTCATACAATGTGTTTTTACTTATTAAGTTTACAAGATTTTCTCTTGTTTCTACACTCAATCTATCCTTATTTCTAATAATGTCAATAAGTTCCGTCTCTTCTATATTCTCATATATTAAATCAACTATTGCCCTCCTCTTGTCAGATTCATTTGCATCTACATAGAATCCAACACCAGGTTTACGAATTAATTTGCATCCATATTTTTCTAATCTTTCACTAACTCTATCTAAGTCGTGACTTATAGTTCCTTCAGTAACATTTAATTCAATTGTAAAATTGTTGATTTTTAATGGTTCACTTGCGTTCAAGAGTTCAGCCAATATATAAACTATTCTTTGACTTTGCGTGTAATTCTTGATTTCTCCACTTTTTTTAATATTATCCAAAAGTAATTCTCTACTCTGTTCGCTTCCCACAAACCGAATGCCTTTTCCCGATCGACTATCAATCGAGCATGAAAAGTAACCTAAATATGAATCTAAATCCCTAAGTTCTCTAGATACTGTTCTATTGCTTACATTTATTTTCTTAGCTATTTCAGACACAGTAAAAAATCTATCTTCCTTGATTAAGAGTTCTATGATCTCTCTTTGCCTTTGGGTGAGTTTAATTGAAATCACTACTATCACCTCTTTAAAGTAAGCAGCGAAATAAATTCCGCTGCTTACACAATTATTTGCCTAATAGTCTGTCAACAAGTTTGTCGTATTCTGGGCTGTTAATAAAATTGTCAATGGAAACATGATAAGCATTTGGTGCCTTTGCTCTAGCTCTTTCTGTCAAGCTCTTGTGGGTTATTATTACTTTTGCATCGGATGGTATTTCCTCAATTGCACAATGTATAACTTCAATATCTAAACCAGCTTTTTTGAGCTTGTTTTTTAAAGTAGTCGCACCCATTGCACTTGATCCCATACCAGCATCACAAGCAAATACTATTTTATTTACATTTGTCAAAGCTCCGTTTGTAACTGTATTATCTTGTGGTTTGTATTTCATCTCTTTTACTTTTTCTTTTGCACCAGATAAGTCTTCATCACTTATTTTATCTGAATTTCTCTTCACAAAGTATGATGCAACCAAAAATGATACTGCAGCTGATACCGCTACTCCTGCTAACACACCTAGATAGTTGCCTTTTGGTGTCATTGCCATTAAAGCAATTATACTACCTGGTGAAGGAGTTGCAACTAATCCTGCATTAAATAATGAAAATGTCAATACACCACTTGCTCCTCCAGCAATTACAGCTAATACCAAAATAGGATTCATCAAAACATATGGGAAATATATTTCATGTATTCCACCTAAAAAGTGAATTATTACTGCTCCAGGAGCTGATTGTTTAACTGATCCTTTTGAGAATACCCAATATGCTAATAATATACCTAATCCAGGGCCAGGATTTGTTTCAAGCAAGAAAAATATTGATTTACCAACTTCTTCAGCTTCTTGGATGCCAATTGGCCCCAATACTCCATGATTAATAGCATTGTTTAAGAAAAGAATTTTGCCTGGTTCGATGAAAATAGATGTTAATGGCAACAATCCAGCATTTACTATTGCTTCTACACCAGATTTTAAAATATTATTTAGTCCTTCTACTAATGGTCCAATTGCTAAATAAGCTAAAATTGCAAGAATCGCACCTAAAATACCAAGTGAGAAATTGTCAACCAACATCTCAAATCCTGCTCTTACCTTTCCTTCAATAGCTTTATCGAATTTCTTTATTAGATAAGCTGCTAAAGGTCCTACTAACATAGCTCCTAAAAACATTGGCACATCAGCACCTACTACAACACCCATAGTAGCTATTGCGCCGATAACTGCACCTCTTTGTCCTGCGACATTTCTACCTCCAGTATACCCAATGAGCAATGGAAGCAAATATGTTATCATCGGTCCGACTAGTGATGCTAAATTTTCATTTGGCCACCAACCAGTAGGAATGAATATAGCTGTTATTAATCCCCAAGCGATGAATGCTCCTATGTTTGGCATGACCATGCCACTTAATACTCTGCCAAATCTTTGAATATTTTGTCCTTTCCCACCAGCTGAACTTTGTAGACTACTAGACATATCTGACATTTTGGTACCTCCTCTTCATAACTTTGATATAATTATATGAAGTAAAACAGTTAATATCAATCAAAACTAGTCATAGTTGAGTCTACAATAATTACTGCCAAAATTAAATATCCTATTATATTTCTCTATAATAGCGAACTTCACCATTGACAATAGTGTTCAAAATCTTTAAGTTTTCGTCAAATATAATCATGTCAGCATCTTTTCCTATCTCTATACTTCCCTTTTTATCATCAATTCCGATCGCTTTAGCAGCAGATAAACTAGCCATCCTAACAGCATCACTTAATTTTATACCTACATGATGCACAAGATTAAATACTGCCCTATCTAGTGTCAACGTAGAGCCTGCAATTGTGCCATCATTTAATATTGCCTTTCCTTCTTTAACTGTAACATCTTGTCCACCCAATTTATACATTCCATCAGCTTTGCCTGCTGCCATCATTGCATCTGATATTAGAATTATAGAGTCAGATCCTTTCACATCTATAGCAAGCTTTAAAGCTGCTTTATGGATATGAATCATATCAGCTATCAATTCACATTTGACTCTCTCATCAGTTAAGCAAGCACCGATTATCCCAGGCTCCCTATGGCTAAAGGATCTCATCCCATTGTAAAGATGTGTGGCTATACTTGCTCCTGAATCAATAGCTTTTCTAGCGATATCAAAAGTTGAATTTGTATGCCCCAAAGCTACTTTAATTCCTTTATCTTTCAAATATCTAATTGCACCGAATGAATTTTCCATCTCTGGTGCAATTGAAACAACTTTAAGGTGATTATTTGAAGCTTTTATGAATTCATCTATTTCTTCTATTGTTGGATTTTTAAGGTATTTTTCTGGTTGAGCACCTTTCTTTTCTTTAGAAAAATATGGTCCTTCTAAATATATGCCAACCATATTTGAATACCTCATGTCTGAGTCAATATATTCACTACCCGCATGTAATACATTTATTAAATCTTCATGCTTCGATGTAATAGTAGTTAACAGATATGAAGTGACCCCATTTTTTAAGTGGAATTTAGAAATTTCATCAAAAGCATCAAAATTTGCATCCATAAAATCATAACCTGAATTTCCATGATTGTGTATATCTATAAATCCTGGGGAAAGATAATTTGATTTAGCATCGATGAATTCTAAAAATTTTTCCGGTTCTACTTCATCAGAAGTAATATCAACGATTTTCCCATTTTCAACTATTATACTTTTGTCATTTAAAATTTCGTATGGAGTTATTACTCTTGCATTTTTAATCAATAATTTCATTCAAATGCCCCCTTTGGTCTATGATACCCTATTTTAAAGCAATCGAGTAGGAGGTAATTAATTATTTTAATTACCGTCCTCTCACACCACCAAGCATACCGTTCGGTACTTGGCGGTTCATTAAGACAGTCTAAATTT
>NZ_JBSQIL010000058.1:0-10341 GCF_055108775.1 Soehngenia sp.
CCTCACGATGGACACCCTTGTCTTAAGCTAACGGTTGGCACTATCAACCTCCGTATCGGACTTTCACCGACTAGTTTACGCCCATGCTGGGCGCACAAATAAAATCGAGCAGCAATGTGCTGACTCGATTTTTTATATAGTTATCTATCGTTCAATATGATTGTAAAAATATTATCTCCTGCATGCAAATATTCGGCTTCTGTAATTATTATTTCTTTAACTACTTCCATATTTGTTATAACTATAGGAGAAATTGTTGATTTTGCATTCTTTGAAATATATTGCCAGTCTGCCTTAATGAGTTTATCTCCAGTTTTAACTTTTTGATTTCTTTCGATATAAACTTCAAACCCTTCTCCTTTTAAGTTTACTGTATCTATACCTAAATGGATCAGTAATTCAACATTCTCTTTATTCCTTAAACCCAATGCATATTTTTGAGGAGCAATCTGTACTATCTCTCCATCAAAAGGAGAATAAACAAATTCGTCATCAGGCAATATAGCTATTCCATCTCCAACTAATTTACCAGAAAAAACTTTATCTGGTACATCTTCAATTTTAACAATTTTCCCAGTAATTGGAGTTTTTATTACAATCTCATTACTTTTGTCTTTCTTAAATATATTAAACATCAAATCTTCACTTCCTAAACATTTATGATTTTAATTTTATCCCCATTTTTTATACACTTTAAAAGCAATATATATTCATCTTTAATTTGCCCGATAACATTTACTCTTTCATCTGCTTGATAATCTTTCTTTGTAATTTGAATTTCACCAGAATATCTGCCATATTTATAATTATCAATAGTTAAACACCCTCTAATTCTCTTAATACAATTATGATCATATATTTTATCGCCCATTGAAGCATACTCTCTTGATTCCTTTAATCTCAAGAGAGAATATGGAGAGTCTTCTCTTATACTAAAAATTGTCCCATCCAAATATTTATAATTTTCATCTAGCTCAACAGGAAAGATTATAACATTATTTTCTTTGTAATACTTTATCATATCATATTCTACATGCGATATGATTCCATCTCCAACAATGATATCATTAATTGAATAATTTTTATGCATATCAACAAAACAAGCATATGGTGAACAATTTCTATGACTTTCTAAAGTAGGCAACCCTTCATAAACAGGTCCTCTCAAATTCAAATCACCAGGTATGAAAGCATAAATCCGAAAATTATTTTCTAATAACATATTATTTAGATCAATAAATTGTTTATCATCTAGTCCTGTATCAACTCTAGGATAAAAATTGTGTATTGCGATTAGTTTCTCAGGAGTATCATTTAATTTTTCTAGAAGATTTTTATTGATTGTAGATCCATTTATAGCTATCTTGACATTATTTTTAATTTCAATGATTTCTGAAATATTAAAACCATAATCAATTCTAAGGATATCTATGGGTAATAAATTTGCAAGCTCTTCTAGACTAGTAACTTTAAAATTGGATAAAGTTTTATTTGATACATCAGCTATCACATTATATCCAATCTTTTTAACACTTTTTATCATTTCTGTAGCTTCATTGATAAATTCTTCATTGTTTTCCTCTGGTACATGCAATGAAGTAAAAACAGAAGCCCCCTCTGTATATACAGAAGGTAAAGCTTCTATGTTTTCTCTCCATGTTGAAACATAAATTGAGAAACTAATATTACTAGACATTTTTTACTTCATCATCTTTCATTACAAAATAAGTTATTATGAAACCTGCTATATATGATATAACTAATCCAATAAAGTAGTTTAACATTGACTCTGGTTTCATTATTGGTATTGCAACTAATCCAGATGGTCCCCATGCATTAGCCATTACTCTACTAAGCATTACATAAGCCCCACCAAATCCTGCCCCTAAGCCAGCTGTAATAAATGGTTTAAACAAAGGCAATGTAACTCCATATATGAGTGGTTCTCCAACTCCTAAGAAACCTGCTGGCAATGCACCGGTAATTACCTTTTGCATCCTAGTATTGCCAACTCTCTTGGCTTTAATATAAATTGCAATTGCAGCCCCTACTTGCCCAGCACCAGCCATTGCTAATACAGGAAATAATGATACTCCACCTAAATTTTCTAACTGAATAGCATATATAGGTATTAACCCATGGTGAAGTCCTAATAAAACCATTGGTAGAAATATTGCTGCTAAAATATATCCACTTATTATGTTAACAATTGAATTAGGAGACCCTATGATTAAACTCAAACCTCTAACCAATAAATCTGAAAGATATCCAGTAACAGGCATAATTATAAATACAAATAATACTGAAGTTATTAACAATGTCAAAAATGGTGTTACAACTAAATCTAATACATCAGGTATTCTCTTTCTAATCCTTTTCTCAATCTTTGATAGTATCCAAACTCCTAAAATAACTCCTATTATCCCACCTTTTCCTGTAGTCAAAATTGATTTTAGTGGGACTTCAGCATCATATAATCCAAATATAGTCGAAATAGCAACTATGTTAGGGCTGATTGATATTGCACCTAGCATTCCGCCTAAACCTTCAGTTGCACCGAATTGTTTTGCTGCATTTATACCAGTATATATTGCGAAATATCCTAGGAACCCACCGCCAATAAGCGCAAATAAAAGTTGGATGACTTTCCATGTACCTTCAGCCGGTAATATTGCTTGCCCTTGGAGTGTCGAAATTAAACTAGCAAGTCCATTAAATAGCCCAGCTGCAATAATTGCAGGTATAAGAGGGATAAATATATCAGCTATAGTTTTTATGGCTTTTTTTAATGGACTCTGTTTTTGCATTGCTTTGATCTCTTCTTTGTTTTCTATCCAATCTTCATCAACTGTAAAATCTCTTGGAATTCCAAGCTCATCAATGCATATATCAGCAACTTTTTTTGCTTTGCCTGGCCCTAAAACAATTTGTGCATAATTCCCATCTATTACTGTTCCAAGTACTCCTTCGGTGTTTTTTAACTCAGTTTCATTTACCAAACTAGGATTTTTAACAGTTATTCTTAATCTAGTCATGCAGTTTGCTGCTTTTATTATGTTTTCTTTACCACCTACGAGTTCAACAATTCGTATAGCTAATTGTTTATTATCCATTTTCTTCCTCCTTGTATTTTTATAGTATATTAATTTAATAATGCCTTTCTAATATGTCCTTTGTTTTTTCTCAGTCTTTCAATCGCCTCCTCAAAAGAGCAATTTTTAAGAATCATAACTATTGCAGTCTTTGCATTGCCATCAGCTAACTCTAAAAATTTTTTTGCTTCATCTCTACTACAATTTGTTGCAGCCATAACAATATTTTCAGCTCTCATTTTAAGTTTCTCATTGGTTTGAACAACATCTACCATTAAGTTCTGGTATACTTTACCAATTCCAACCATTGTACCAGTTGATATCATATTTAAAACCATCTTCTGTGCTGTACCTGCTTTTAATCTAGTTGATCCAGTCAACACTTCAGGTCCTGTAACAACTTCTATTGCTAAATCTGTTTCCTTGCCCACTTCAGAATCTTTGTTGCATGCAATTGCAATAGTATGTGCACCTATAGATTTAGCATATCTCAGTCCATAAATTACATAAGGGGTTCTCCCACTAGCTGCAATACCAACAACTACATCTTTACTATTCACACCAATTGATTTTAAGTCTTCTTCCCCTAATGTTTTACTATCTTCAGCCCCTTCTACTGCTTTTATAAACGCTTTTTCACCTCCGGCAATAAGTCCAATCACTAAATCATCCGGAGTACCAAATGTCGGAGGGCATTCTACTGCATCTAATAATCCTAATCTACCACTAGTTCCTGCTCCCATATATATTAATCTTCCGCCATTTTCTAAAGATTTAGTACAAATCTCAATTGCTTTTGCAATATTCTCTAATTCATCTCGTACAGCCCTGATTACATTTTCATCTTCTTCATTCATCACTTTAACTATTTCTAAAGGTTCCATTTGATCTAAATTAATTGTTTTTGGATTTCTCGACTCTGTTGTTAGTTTTTCAATATTTGTCATAATATTTCTCCTCCTAAAATTATTCTACTGGTTTGTATGGTTTTTCAATGTGAGTTTTTTGAAATTGCTTTAAATATTTTTCATAGTTTCTATTAATGAGAGCAGTAAATAAAATATCAATAATACCTAATTGCGATATCCTTGATGACATTGCCCCACTTCTAAATATAAACTCTGTGGCTGAAACATATAGATTATAATCAGCTATTTCAGATAATGGATTTTCTTCAAACCTAGTAATAGCTATGATTGGAGCATTGTTTTCTTTGGCAGTTTGAACGCATCTAAGTACTTCTTCCGTCATTCCCGAATAGCTGATTGCAATAGCAACATCATTATTAGTTATGTTTCGTGCCTGTAGCAGCTGAGCATGCCAATCATCACTGATTAAACAAGGCTTATTTATTCTTAAAAATTTAAGGTATGCATCTTTTGCTACTAAAAGTGATGAGCCCATTCCAAATAGATGTATTGTATTTGATTTGTCCAATAGGTCAACACATTCTTCTAGTATTTGTAAATCAATAAGCTTCATAGTATTTTCCAATGAAACAACATTTTTATATGTAACCTTTTCAATAATACTTTCTAATGAATCTTCTCTATTAATTTCTTGGCTTTTTTCGTCTAGCACCTCTTTCCTTAAAGCAAGCTCATAAACTAAAGATTTCTGAAAATCTTTATAGCCTTTAAATCCTAATTTCTTGCACAGCCTTACTATTGTAGAAGCCGAAGAATACGTTTTCTCAGCTAGTTCATGAATAGTTAAATTGGCTGCTTCTTCAGGTTTCTCTAATAGAAAATCAATAATTTTTTTATCTGCACCATTTGCATTAGCTTTGTACTCTTGAATTCTAACAAATGTACTTTTCATAAGTTACCTCCATGGAATAACTTGCCAAGTTTTAAGAATATTATACCATTTGAAATTATATTATAAACAACCAAACATTATATAGAAATTTAGTTTCATATTATGAATGATTTTTATTTATAAAACTAATTTATTTGCACATATTTAATACTTAAGCCACTTTATGCTATAATTAATGATAATAACTTTAGGAGAATAATATGGAATATATTTATCAAAAATTTAATATTGATCTATCAAAGAATGAAATCATCTCTTTTGTAGGTGCAGGTGGAAAGACTACTACAATTGAAAAACTTTCAAAAGAACTATCGTCACTAAACAAAAAAGTTCTTGTGACAACTTCAACTGCAATGTTCAATCCAAATATGGACATATATGACATTATCTTCATTGGTTCATTCCCTGAAGATTATGTACCTAAAGACAGTTCAATTACATTTTATGCAGACACTTCTATAGGTAAAAAAGTGAAATGCTTAGATTTAAATAATATTGATGAGATAATAAAAAGAGATGTCTTTGACTACATACTCATTGAAGCTGACGGTTCAAGAGAAAAACCTATTAAAGCTCCAAATGAAACTGAACCCGTAATAACAAACTACACTACAAAGACCGTAGGAGTAATAGGTCTAGATTCATTAGGAAAACCAATTCAAGAAATATGCCATAGGCCTGAAATCTTGTGCAAATTGACAGATAAATTAATTGATGATTCGGTTGACATCAATTCTATAACCGAATTAGTGAAAAGTCCCCTAGGATTATTTAAAAATGCCGTTGGAGAGAAGATTTTATATATAAATAAAATTATAGAAATTTCTGATGCTATCGAAATCAAGAGTAGTTTAAAAGATGTTCCAGGGCTTAAGGTAGTTTTCGGTGAAATGTATGATTGGAGGAAAGTCAATGCAAATAGTAATAGTTAGAGGTGCAGGTGACATAGCTTCAGGTATTATACATAGGCTTTTTAAATCTGGATTTAAAGTAATTGCTCTGGAAATTGAAAAACCTCTTTCTATCAGAAGAACAGTGTCATTTTCGGAAGCCATATACGATGGAGAAACAACCGTTGAAGGTGTAAAAGCTGTATTTGCAGACAATGTAAAGACTGCTCTATCAATATTAGAAGATGGATATGTTCCAGTTTTAATTGACGAAGAGGGCTTGTGTATAAAACAAATAAAGCCAATGGCTGTTGTTGATGCGATATTAGCTAAAAAGAATCTAGGAACTAATAGAAATCTAGCTCCTATAACCATTGGCGTAGGCCCAGGATTTTGTGCTGGAGAGGATGTTGATTATGTAATAGAAACAAAAAGAGGGCATTACCTTGGAAAAGTTATATATAAAGGCTCTGCTATTCCAAACACAGGTATACCTGGATTAATAAATGGATATGGAGAGGAGAGAGTGATTAAGTCTCCATGCGATGGATTAATAAGGCATGAGAGAAATATAGGTGATTTAGTAAAGGAAGATGATATCATCTGCTATGTCGGAGACTTAAAAGTCAAATCTCCAATTAAAGGTGTCATTCGAGGCCTTATTAGAGAAAATCTCTTTGTCACAAAATCTATGAAAATAGCTGATATTGACCCAAGAGGAGAAATTGATTATATTTACACTATTTCTGATAAAGCAAGAGCTGTGGCTGGAGGAGTTTTAGAAGCACTATTACATGGATTATCAAAGGGTGATAAAAATGAATGTTAATGTTTTAAAAGAACTTATTGAGCTTCTAGATAAAGGAAAAGTATTTGCACATGCAACTGTTGTAAATGCAAAAGGCTCTACGCCGAGGGAAATTGGCGCTGATATGCTTATTTTAGAAAATGGTGAAACAGTCGGGACTATTGGCGGAGGAGCATTGGAACTTAAAGTCATAGAATTGTCAAAGGAGTGCATTCAGTCGCAAAAAAGCAGCATATTTAATCTTCCTCTAAATTCGCCAGACATCGGCATGATATGTGGCGGAGAGGTTGATGTTTTCATCGAAACCTTCAAATCAAAACCTAAATTAATCATATGCGGTGCTGGTCATGTGGGAAAAGCCCTCTATGATATAGCAAAAACACTGGACTTTAAAATATCTGTTTTAGATGACAGAGAAGAATACTTAAATGAAATGAGATTTCCTGATGCAGATGAGTTGATCTTAGGGAAAATAAATGAATCTTTGATCAATTGCCATATTGATGAAAATACTTATATCTGTATTGTCACAAGAAGCCATAGAGAAGACTATGAAGCATTAGAATCCGTGGTAAACTCTAACGCAAATTACATAGGTCTAATGGGCAGTAAGAAAAAAGTAAAAGAAATATTTGATGAGCTCTTGTCTAACGGAATAGATGAGATCAAATTGTCAAAAGTTAAAGCTCCAATAGGTTTTAATATTGCTACAAACTCACCTGAAGAATTAGCAATTAGCATAATAGCTGAAATATTAGCGGTGAAAAACAATAAAACAGCTCATCCCCTTTAATAAAAAAGGGGATTTTTAATATAATATTTTCTTTAAAGCAACCAGTGTCTCATTAATTTCTTCAATTGTGTTGTGATATCCGATAGAAAATCTAATAGTTCCTTGGGGAAATGTTCCTAAAGTTTTGTGAGCAGATGGAGCACAATGCAGCCCACATCTAGTCATAATATTAAACTCGGAATCTAATCTATGTGATACTATAGCATTATCTTGATAAATGCAGTCTATTGAAATAGTGCTAACTCTTCCTTCTATACCCTTTAATCCAATTATCTTTAGTCTATCAATTTCATTTAGCCCTTCTATAAACCTTTTAGCCATATTCATTTCTTTTTTATAAATATTGTCTATCCCGGTCTTTTTTATGAATTTTAAAGCTTCACTTAATCCAAATATACCAGGCAAGTTTAACGTGCCACTTTCAAATCTGTCTGGCATAAATGGAGGAATTTCCTCTGTATCTGACATGCTGCCTGTTCCACCTACAATAAGTGGCTCAATCTCATTTATCATATCACTTGAAACTAAAAAACCTCCAATGCCTTGTGGACCCATTAAACCCTTATGCCCAGTAAATGGGAGAAAGTCGATATTGTTTTCTCTCATATCTATCATTATACTGCCCGCAGTTTGGGCTGTATCAACAACAAACTTCACTCCATTTCTCCTGCATATTTCTCCAATTTCTTTTATAGGTAGAATCGTACCACATACATTAGACGCATGTGTTATCACTACTAATTTAGTGTTTTCCTTTATAGACTTTTCAATATCATATGGATTAAGCCGCCCAAATTCATCACACTTAACTCTTGTAAACTCCACTCCGCATTTTTCTAATTGAACTAAAGGCCTCATAACAGCATTATGTTCCATTGAAGAAACAATTACATGATCACCATGCTTTAAATATCCCTTGATTACAGTGTTTAAACTTTGTGTTATATTTTGAGTAAATATACAATTTGCACTGTCTTCTCCATTAAATAATTCTCTTAACATTTCTCTTGTCTCAAATACAATTTCTTCGGCTTTATATTGTTCGCTATACCCTCCTCTATTTATGTTGGCTCCTATATTGTTAATATAGTACTTCATGCTATCACTAACTCCAGGCGCTTTTGGGAAACTCGTAGCAGCATTATCTAAATATATTTTGTTCATATTTATCCCTCCATAACTATAATACATCAAATATATCATTAGATTCTATATTCACTATTATTTTTTTCAATAGATAATGATTATCTATTGCGAATTAAAATGTTTATTTTTTAACAATTGTTGTATACTAAAATTAAATAAGAAGGGAAGAGATTGTTGATGAAAAAGAACAAAGGTATTATTTTCACAGGTCTAGTAATTGGACTAATTTCAGTTTTATTAGTTAAATTTGGAAATCCTGCTAATATGGGTTTTTGTATCGCTTGTTTTATAAGAGATACAGCAGGAGCTTTAGGATTACATAGGGCAGAAGCTGTGCAATATGTTAGACCCGAAATAATCGGAATAATTATTGGCGCATTTGTAATGAGTATTGCGGGCAAAGAATTTAAAGTAAAGGGTGGCTCTGCTCCTCTAACTAGATTTGTTCTAGGGTTTTTTGTAATGATAGGTGCTTTGATGTTTTTAGGCTGTCCGTTGAGAATGATTTTAAGATTAGCAGGTGGAGATTTAAATGCAGTCATTGGCATCTTAGGATTTACAGCAGGTATATTTGTCGGTGTGCAGTTCTTGAATAAAGGTTTTAGTTTAAAAAGAAATTACACATTGCCTAAAACCGAAGGATATATATTGCCAAGTATATCAGTGATTTTATTTATACTATTAGTTGCTTTTCCTACACTTTTGCTTTTTAGCAAAGAAGGCCCAGGAGCGAGCCATGCGCCTATTTATATTTCGCTCATAGATGGTTTGATAGTAGGAGTATTATCTCAAAAGAATAAATTATGCTGTGCTGGTGGCATTAGAGATATAATTATGTTCAAAGACTACCATTTAATTTTTGGTTTTTTGGCAATTTTTGTTGCTGCTTTAATAGGAAACTTGCTATTAGGACAATTTAAACTAGGCTTTGTAGATCAACCAATTGCTCATACTGATGGTCTGTGGAATTTATTAGGGATGGGACTAGTTGGATTTGCATCAGTATTACTAGGAGGATGCCCACTAAGACAACTTATTTTATCAGCAGAAGGCAATATCGATTCAGCTATTACAGTTTTAGGTCTAGTTTTTGGTGCTGCTTTCGCACATAATTTCGGATTAGCTTCATCCGCTCAAGGTCCTACTCTAAATGGCAAGGTTGCCGTTATCATTGGTTTTGTAGTAGTATTTCTTATAGGATACTTCAATATTGACAAATCTAGCGAAGTTGAAATTAAGGAGAGTGTTAAAATTGAAATATAAAGTTGTAGACGCAAGAGGCAGATCCTGTCCAGAACCAGTACTAATGACTAAAAATGCTACAAAAGATAATTCTGATGTACAAGTTATAGTCGACAGCAAAGTAGCTAAAGAAAATGTAGAAAGATTTGCTGTTAATGCTGGATATAAAGTGGATATAAAAGAAGATAAAGATTCGTTCATATTAACTCTTAAGAAGTGATGACATGGAATATATAGCACTATTTTATACACACTATGGAGCGATTAAATACTCCAACTTTCTTAAATCAAAAGAGATAGAAAATAAAATAATGCCAGTTCCAAGAGCTTTGAGCTCTAGCTGTGGAATATGTATTAACTTCTCCACTACAGCAGATATTCGTGATCTTGTGAGCAAAGATATAGAAAGCATCTTTATGCTCAAAGATGGTGAATTCAAAAAAAATATATCAATCGAGTAGGAGGTAATTAATTATTTTAATTACCGTCCTCTCACACCACCAAGCATACCGTTCGGTACTTGGCGGTTCATTAAGACAGTCTAAATTT
>NZ_JBSQIL010000059.1:0-9960 GCF_055108775.1 Soehngenia sp.
TTAATCACAAGCAACCAAAAAGACTTTATCGTTATCTTTCATAAAAATGTATTTATAAATTATATTGTCTTATTATTATACACTAATCAAATTTTATGTTTTTCTTTTTTTGCGTTTTAATAACTATGCAATTCACCTATTTAATCATCTTATTCATCTTATAATAAAGCATAAGTGCAATTATTTCAAATAAAGCAACAATAAATGCTATAGTGCTTATTGATCCCTTGTCATATAAGAATCCCATTAGTGAAGATCCTCCTAATAATGCTAAACCATATGCTGCATTAAACACTCCATAGCCTGTTCCTCTTTTATTAAATGGTGTTATATCCGCAATAGCTGATCTCATAATTGTTTCGTGGACTCCCATTATAATACCAAAAACTACCATTCCTATGATTACTAGCACTTTTGAATCAGTCAATGCAAATATTGGTAATATTACTGATAAAAAAGGTATTGCAAGTAATGTTAAAAGTCCTGATGTCTTTATTCCTGTTTTTGATTTCAAATTATCATAAATCTTGCCAAATAAAAGAGCAGTTAATGCATCTATTCCCATTGCTATCCCATATAGTAAAGTTATGTTTCCATCGCTAAATATTCCTGTATCTTTTAAATGATATCCAATAATGCTGAAATTCAAAAATCCTAAAGTTGCAAAAAAAGTAAAAGCAGTATATATCCAAAAAGTAGGTTGTAATTGTTCTTCAATAAAGTCATTTACATGAACTTCTTTTATCAAATTTTCTTTTTTTATCTTGTTGTATGAAAATATTAGAAAACCCATTAGCAATATAAATGGAATAAATAGTGTTTTATAGCCTAATTGGTATTGTGATATCTCATTTTCTCCTGCTACTAAAAACACCAGTGTAAATATCAATGGTCCAACTAAAGCACCTATTTGATCTAAGGCTTCTTGAAGCCCAAATGCGAAGCCAACTCCAACTTGATTTTGAGCAACTGCTGAAACTATTGTGTCTTTAGATGGATTTCTTATTGCTTTCCCAATTCTTTCCATTAAAATCAATACTATTAATATATTCCAATTCATGGTAAACCCCATTAAAGGAACTGCTATTAGCATCCCATATCCCAAAAACATAAATAGCCAATATCGCCTTGTCTTGTCTGAGAAAATTCCAGCTATTAACCTTAAAGCATAACCTATAAATTCTCCAATTCCGAAAACTATTCCTACTTGAGTAGCACTTACATTTAACAGATTAAAATATTGGCTGTTTGCACTTCTAGCTCCTTCATATACTGCATCTCCTAGTAAACTAATAACCCCAAATAATATTATTACTGTTACAGCAGGTGAATATTTGGATTGTTTTTCCATGATTTTATCCTTCTCCTAATATTAAGATTCTTTATTTAGAAAAGCTTTTATATAATCTAAATTCTTATACATAACAAGCAAAGAAATTAAGAAACTAGTAATGACTCCTTCTAATGGTGCATTTTGATAATATAATATAATTGGCAGGATAAAAATTCCAATTCCAGTTGCTGCATTTGCTTTTTTCCCGAAAGCAAGAGTCAAAATACCAATAAACCCAAATAGATATATTATTGTAACAGGAGAAATTATCAGTAATATACCAACTAGGCATGCTAATCCTTTTCCTCCTTTGAATTTCAGAAAAATGCTAAAATTATGCCCTAAAATAACAAGAAACGATGCAAAATATGGTAATATATCATATCTGCTGTAATTTTTTGCTATTGAAACTGCTAATACCGCTTTTGACGCATCAAATAAAAATGTCAAAACACCTGGTATAATGCCAAAATTCTTAATCGCATTAATCGTACCTACGTTTCCACTACCAAGTTCTGTGATATCTTTTTTCTCAAATATTTTACCTATAATGAATGCAGTTGGAATAGAGCCTAATAAATAAGCTAGTATTAAAATAAGTATATCATTTATCAAACCTCTCTTTCATTTTTCTGATTAATTATCTTTTTTTCTGGTATATTATAAGTATTGATTACTACATTATGAGGAGGAAAAAATGAAAAATTCATATTTTACCGGTAAAATTTATAAAGACACTATCTCCATTTATCTTAAAGAACTTAAGGAGAAAAAAGACAATTTAAATAAGATAAACCTTTATCCTGTTCCTGATGGAGATACCGGAAATAATCTTTTAGCAACTGTTGAGTCGGCTTATGAAAATTTGATTAATATAGATTCAGATAAACTCGATGATATATCTAAAGCAATTTTTTTAGGTGCTAGATCAGGTTCCACTGGCAATTCTGGGGCTATTATATCCGAATATTTCAGAGGATTAAGTGAAACCTTTGAAGGACACGATAAAGCAGATTTAAATTTATTATCTAAAGCTTTCAAAACCGCTTATGAATCTTCATATAATTCCTTAATGAATCCTAAAGAAGGCACGATACTCACTGTTGCTAGAGAAGTAGCTGAAAAAGCAGAAGTATCGGACAAAACAACACTTGATGAATTTATTAATGATTTGTTTTTTGAATCTAAAAAATCCCTTCTAAAAACAAAGGACATACTTTCGGTATTAAAAAACAAAGATGCTTTTGATGCTGGGGCTTGGGGACTATATTTGTTTTTTTCATCTCTTGCAAAAGCCATAGGGTTAGATGTTAATGATGATATAACCATAGATTTAGAAAAAAATTACTTTGTATATGATGATAGTTTCGATTTCGAAAACCCTTATGATATGGAGTTCAAAGTAGCTGCTCAAGAGAAAAAAATAGAACCAACTCTCAGAGCTTCTTTGTCAACCTTAGGTGATGAACTAATAACCAGAGATAGTTCATCTGGCATTTATGTTCACATACACACATCTAATCCTCTTAGAGTAATTGAAGAGGTTTATAAAATATCAAAAATAGAAAATATTATCATAAGAGATATGCAAAGCCAATATGCAGATTATTCTCAAGATGAAATGAAATCGAGAAAATACCACATATTAGCTTTTGGTTCTAGCCCTGGTCTAATCGCAATGTATGCAATGTCTGGTGCAGATGCCGCAATGGATAAAGAACTTACTAATAAAAAGAAAAATATTATAAATGAGTATATTAACTCAAATACTTTGATTTTATCTACAGAAAAAATTCAATTGAATTCACCTAGCCCCATCTATATATTAAATGAAGTTCAAATTTTGTCGGTACTTATTTCAATGTATTCTGAAGATTTACCTTCAAAATCAGAAATCGAAAGATTATCAAGTTATACAAATTATGCTAGACTAAATCATACAGAAGATGTTTGCCATTTAATAATAAATGAACAAATTGTTAAAGAAGTTAGCACAAACGATGTAAAATATTATTTAGATCTAGCCATGGAAGCAATTGAAAAATTAAATCCTCAAAAAGGTGACAGTTTAACAATATATTATGGTTATGATCTAACTAAAGATGAAATTAATATACTATTAAAGAGGATTAATGATAAATATCCAGATATTGACAATATATATACTATATTTTCAGGTAGCGAAAATCCAATAATAGTAACTATTGAATAAGCTATTTATAAGTATAACCTATCGAAACAACTCCTGGCCCTACATGTAGTCCAATAGCAAGTGTTAGAGGAGAGATGTCAATGCTTAAATCAGGGTAGACTTCTTCTATCATGCTTTTAAGCTTTAACGCCTCATCCTCTACATTTGAGTGAGATATCGCTACCCTTAACATATCTTTGCCCTCTGTATCTTTTTTTAGCTCTTCTATCATCATTTTGTACCCTTGATTCATTCCTCTTGCTCTACCAAAAAATTTAATTTCACCATTTTTTAAATATACTAGTGGCTTTATATTGAATAAATCACCAGCTACTGAGGCTACTTTGCCAATTCTTCCACTTCTTTGAACATATTTCAATGTAGATAATATAAGGGAAAATTTTGCGTTCGGCCTTAATTCATTTAAAACATTTAATATTTGGTCAATATCTTCCTGATTTTCAGCCATTTTTATAGCTTCCATCACTAATAAACTAGAGGCTGGTCCTGCAGTATTGGTGTCAAATATAATTATACGATCTCTATCCTTTTCATTAAACTCCTCTCTCGCCTTCATAGCTAACGAGTAAGTGTTGCTAACCGAAGATGCTACTGTCATACATAAGCAATGGTCATAAGATTCAATTGCCATTTTGAACTCTTGATAAAATCTTTCATAAGATGGTGCTGATGTTGTTATTTTAACTTCATCCTTTTCTAATTTTTCATAAAGTTCTTGTGCATCAACATCAATCACATCTTCAAATATATCCTCACCTACATGAATATTTATAGGTACTATAGGAATATTGTGCTCTCTCACCAAATTCAAAGAAGGTGAGCAAATACTGTCTATTACAACTTTTACTGTCATTATTATTCCCCCTTTTGAATTTATATTACCCATATTCCCAAAAATAAACACAAATGTATAAAATTTGCTCTTATAAATCTAAATCCAATTTTACAAATTTATTTGCTTTAAATAATAATAAATACTATGAAATTTCATAGTATTTATTCAAAAGTTCCTTTGATTTTAATTTCCTTTTGCTTTATCATGATTTGCCCTTTTGAGATTAATGTATCCAAATCTAAAGTTTCTTTACTCAAAATCAATATATCAGCATCAAAACCTTTTTTAATTTGCCCTTTGTTCTTTAATTTCAATATTTGAGCAGGGTTCTCTGTGGCTACCTTTAAGCAGCTTTCGAAATCTATCCTCTCTTCAAAATACATATTTTTTATACATTGCAAAATTGAGGAGACTTTCCCAATCATTAGCCCAACAAGATTTCCTTCTTTGTCAAATGAAGGTAGACTTCCCTGTCCATCTGACGAAATTGTTATTTGCGATATGTCTATTCCATGGTCAATCATTTTTCTTACTGCTTTGCTTGATGATATTTCTCCTTCTTCTATGAACTTTTTAGTTGTGCTTGTTGTAAAGTCGACATATCCTCCATGCCTTGCATACTCAATTGCTTCTTCCAAAATCCATTCATTTCTACTCATATGAGTCGGTAAAAACTGAGTTATTGGTATATCAGATTTGTCAAGTAGATCATAAATTATCTTTAGTGGATTCTTGCTATCTCCTAAATGTAAGTTTATTACTCCAGCTTTGCCTGATAGCATCCCGCCAACTCTAGTATCTGATGTAAGCCTAATAAGTTCTTCTACACTTGGACAAGAAGATCTATGGTCTGATATAGCTATTTCACCAGTCCCTATTATTCTTTCTATCAATATCAAATCATCAGTAATGCTTCCTGTTACAGTTCTTACTGGCACTTGATATGATCCAGTGTAAGCATATGCTGTAATTCCTTCTTCATTTAAAGCATAAACTTTAGCTAATAAATTTGACATTGTTCTTGATGTTCCATCTGTACCTAGGACTCCAACAACTGTGGTAACCCCTGCTGTAGTTATATCCGTAAGAGTGATTTCTGGAGTTCTTGTCTTGTATCCACCTTCTCCGCCACCGCCACATACATGTACGTGGCTATCAATAAGCCCAGGAACTACGAATTTTCCCTTAGCATCTATTAACTCATACTCAAGTCCTTCCAAAGATATATTGTCCCTTAAATCAATTATCTTGTCATCAGCAATCAATATGTCTTTCTTTCCAATGTATGATGGAGCATATACTATCCCGTTCCTAATTAGTTTTATCATGTTATCCTCCTAAAGGTAGCTTTAAGTTTACTTTTTTAATATATATGAATATATGAAATCTCCTTTGTATACAAAAGAATCAGGTATTATGCTGTGAACCTTTAAATCAGTTTCAGCTATTAATTTAAAATCACCAATTTCCCCTAATATTTCCCCCTCATATACCATATCTCCTGATGATTTTATTGGTTTAAACAATCCAGAAGCAGGTGTTTTTATTTCAAAAATTTCTCCATAATATGTGGGTGGATTGTTAACGGTTTTTCCTTCGATAAAGTCAAGAGCTATTAGCAGATTTTTTAAGGCCTCAAAACACTTTTTCGCTAAATGAGTGTTAATTGCACCTTTTGACGACCCACTTGGAATTTCTATGATAAATGCAATTTGCTCCCTTAAGTAATTGCTTTCAACAAAGAATTGACCTCTAAGCCCTGCCGACTGAACTAAATTATCTAGTGGCAAATGATTTATAACTGATAGTGCCTTTGGAAATTTATCATATATTGATAGAATATAAGGTATCGAATATTGATTTGCACAATGTAGATCAATTATTATATCCATATCACAAGCTTCATCCCAAATATTTTTTGCAGCTTTATGAGTTGCCCCATCTATTTCATTTCCAGGAAATATTCTATTCATATCCACTCCATCATAAAAAGAAGTTCTACTAAATCCCCTAGTTGCAACTGGATTGCACTTAGGCATAATCTTGATGCTCCCATTTTTAAGCTTTGTACTGTTTAAAAACTCAATCAACTCATATGCTATAGATATCCCAGCTACTTCATCTCCATGAATCCCAGCAGTTATCATTAGTTTAGGGTGATTCTCCCCAAATTCATATACTTCTTGCTCAAATGAAGGGTTGTCTTCTACAATTATTTTTCTCATATTCATTTTATTCACCTTCAATAATCATACTATTCAAATAAGCCAATCCTTTTCTGGTTAAGACTGTGCCTTTCTTTCCTCTAGTTTTAGTGATATATCCATATTCTTCTAAATAATTGAGTTTAGTTCTTATCATATTTTCTGTTATATTTATCCCAATATCATTCAAAAACTTCGTTATTTTTTCTCTGCTTGCATTTAAATTGTTATCTTCTAATTTTTTAATTGTATTCAATATAGTTAACATCTCTCCACTAAGAATTTTGAATTCATATTCATCTTCGCAATCATAATTTTCTATTTCTTCCTCGAAAAATTTCTTATCAGGTAAATCCTCTATTGTCAATATTTCACTAGTTCTTACAGCTAGCATATATTTAATTGTTGACTCTAATTCCCTTACATTACCTAGCCATTTATAGCTTTCAAATTCCTCAATCACTTCTTTTGAAATATCTATTCTTTTAGATGTTTCTTTTGAAATAAAATATTCGACTAAATCTTTAATATCAGAAACTCTTTGTCTAAGAGGTGGTAAATTGATATATCCAATTTTTAATCTATAATAAAGATCAGATCTGAATTGTTTTTCTTTTACCATTTTCCTTAAATCTTTATTTGTTGCTGCAATAACTCTAACATCAACTGATTTAATGTTTGTTCCCCCAATCGGCATTATCTCCTTTTCTTGTAGTACCCTTAATAATTTAGTCTGTACTTTTAAAGATATGTCGCCAATTTCATCTAAAAAAATCGTTCCTCCATCAGCTAACTCAAATAATCCTATTTTCCCTCCTTTTTTTGCCCCAGTGAAAGCTCCTTCTTCGTATCCAAAAAGCTCAGACTCAATCAACTCATCAGGAAGTGCACTGAAATTAACGGCTAAAAATGGTCCGTCTTTTCGTTTTGATGTATTGTGAATTGCCGATGCAAATAATTCTTTTCCTGTACCGCTTTCTCCTTCAATTAATACTGTTAAGTCAGACTTTGAAAGTTTCAATGCAGTTAATTTAACTTCGTTTATTTGAGGACTTTTCCCAATTATGTCATCAAAATCATATTTTGCAAAATGTCCTTTTAAGAGTAAATCATGACTATATTTGCTTTTAGAATTTGCTCTTTTTTCTTTACTCGTTGTTATGACAATATTATCACTATTTGGAATCTTAAATTTTGATGCTTTTATAATAAGTCCTGCAATTTCTATTTCTTTATTTTCATAAAACTCAGCACTCATAAAGTATTTTAAAACTTCTTTATCAACTAAGTTCTTTACATTTCTATTTTCAATATTCCTTTTGTCTGGAGAAAGTAATTTGGTCATCTGTTCATTAGCGTATTTGATGTACCCATTTTCATCGATTACCAGTATACCGTTAACTAAACTGTTTACTATATTGTTAAGATACGTGTTTAAAGTGTTTATGTTATTATTGACTAAAGAAATATTTTTTGATACATTTATGATTTTTTGCATATATCTCTTAGTAAAAAATCTTGTATCTTTGTTGTCAAAATTTAATTTATCCATTATTTTGTAAAGAGTGTTAATGTCCATAATCCTAGGTCCTAAATCTATTACCTTTTCTACACAGTCAGGTACTTTATCTGATTCTCCAGGTGTTATCGCAATTTTTAATTTTTTATATTTATCAATCCCTGGATAATATGGATAATATTTTATATGGTTTAATCCTAACTCCATCAAGTCTTCAATTGAACTTTGTGCAGTTTCCTTCTCATCGTTAACTAGTAAAACTTCTGTTTTGGGAGGAATATTTGCAACCAGTTCAATATGATCAAAATTTATACTTCTTTCGCTTATTATATAATCTTTACAATTTAACTTTATTCCTCTTTCTTTTAGTTCATTTACAAGATTTTCACTTGAATATATCATTAAGTCTGCAGTTATTTCATTTGGGACATTCTCTTCAATCGCCAAACTTTTAATAGTTATATACTCAGGAATAAACTCTCGAAGCTGACTATAAAGATGTTTTTTTGTATTCCCAGAACCTGTTATCAAAACTATGCTCTTTTGCATAATATCACCTATCCATTCAGAATTGTTTAATGCTTTAGCTTATGCTATAATTTATAATTATATCATTGGAGATGAAATTATGCGATTTATGTTTATTAAACACCTGATTCTAAAATTAGTTATATCCTCAGCTCTAATATATGTCTTAGATAATCTCTTATTCTTTGAATTTAGTAGGCTTAATATTTTGTTTGGTTTTTCAGGAGGCTTACTCCTACTTATTGGCTGGATTAATTATTTGTCAGAAGATGGTCTTAAACTATTTAAATTGTTTTCAAAGTCATCTTCCATAAAATCAATCTTTAAAAAGCCTAAAAATAAAGGTATTTTAAACATGTATGAAGATGATTCATTTACTGCCAAATCAGAAAAAAATACAAGAGAACCAATACTTAGTAATATTGTTGCAGGTATAATTCTAATAATTATTTCAAACTTTATTTAATAATCATAGTGTAAGCTCTATTCGTTCACCATCTCTAAATATGCTTACTTCTATTCTTTCAAAAGAAAATTTTTCATCTGTTTTACAGTTTTTTGTTCGCCTTGAATCTAGCATAAAAACCGCACCAGACCCTAATACTTCTAAAGTCTCCTTGTCCTTATCATATATCAATGCTGTGTCCTCAGATACTCCAAATCCTAGTAAAGTCTTATTATCAGATTCCAATACTGCTCTAGCAAGTCTAAGGAGCCTAGCTCGCTTATCAAAATGTTGATCTACTATGCCCAATTCAAAAAATCCTAATCCTTTTACTATTCTCATATAGTCATCATTTTCTTCATCATAATCATCATAGCCATATTTTATCCTACCTTTTAGCACATCAGTGTTATCCCCTGAACCTATCATTACTTTACTCATTATTGCTGCTCCTGCACTAGTGCCCCCAATTATGCCTCCTGTCTCATATATCTCTTTCATTTTCATAAGGGCTTTCGTGTCATCCCCATTTTTCCTAATAAAAGCTTTGTGAGTATAGTATTGGTCTCCGCCTGTAAACCAGAACCCATTTATGTCAACAAAAGTATCGACAATTTCGTCATCGTCTCCAAGGGGTGGATCTCGCCAAAAACTACCTTCGTCACCATATATTGGAACTATTATAATATTATCTTCATCTACCCCCAGTCCTTTCCAAATCGATTTAACGTGTTCTATGGTTTCAATTGGTTCATTTCCAGATGCAGTTGGAACTATAGCAATTTTATTTCCATGTTTAGACGCATTCTCTACAAAATATTTATGAATTTTATATTCGCTTTCTTCTAAGTTTCCGCCTGCAATAACTAATTTACCTTTCATTA
>NZ_JBSQIL010000060.1:0-9912 GCF_055108775.1 Soehngenia sp.
ACAATTTCACAATACGCTGGTACTAACAAATCTACAGATTCACACCTGACCAATTTAAGAGGCTCGTTTCGCAAAGCACTATCAATTTTGTATTTATCAACACCGTATAAATCTGTACTGTATTGACTTGCCATTAGAAATTCAGCATCATATCCTAAAACTATTGCTACTTCCATTGCTCTATTTTGTTTTTCCAATTCTAGAAAGTCATTCATCAATTTTTTAGATGCTATCAATACAGATAATTTATTAGAGCCTAAATATTGAAACCGTCTAATTGAAGTATAATAATTATTGTTTTTTGCATCTTTTACTACTAAAACACCAGCAGTTATGTATCTAGCTGAATCTTTTTCATTAAATTTAGGTATTGGAAATAGCTTTCCTAAGTCAATATTGTGTTTTATGATGTTTTCTCTTACAGGACCATCTTCAACTACGTTAAAATCCATTGGATTAATTAGGGCATTTATGAATCTATCAATTCTATTATGTTTATCCATCTGCATTAAATTGAAAATTATTTCTCTACTTCCATATAATCCGCCTGCTGCAATCATATTATTTCTATCCACATTTTTAAAAAGAACAGGCTTTTTATTGTTAAAATATTTAAGTATTGCCCCAAGTTCATACTCAGAAGAGACCTTTTGTTCACATATTAGCAAATCTTCTGATTTTCTCAATTTATCGAGTGTTGATCTTAACATTTGTGTTTCCACCAAATCACCTCCCATTCCACCTATTTACGAGATTATTGTCAATATTTAAATTATCTAAAATTCTTCCTGTCATTTGAATTACGATATCCTCAATTGAATTTGGTTTATTATAGAAACTTGGAATTGGCGGAAATATTTTCACCCCTAAGTTACTCAATTTTAACATGTTTTCTAAATGTATTGAACTCAGAGGAGTTTCTCTAGGAACTAAAACCAATTTTTTTCCTTCTTTTATGATAACATCACATGCTCTTGTTAGCAGATTATCGGAATATCCATTTGCTATAGCAGAAAGTGTTTTCATAGAACAAGGAGCAACAACCATTCCATCAGTTTTAAATGACCCACTTGCAATTGGAGCTGTAAAGTCATCATTGGAATAAAAATAAGTAGATAATTTAGATATTTCTGATATGCTTATGTCGCATTCTTGTTTTAATACATATTCACCCATTTTCGAGACAACGAGGTGTGTTTCAATATTAAGCTCATGTAAGGCTTGAAGTAAGGAAACTGAATAAATAGCCCCACTTCCACCTGTAATCCCAACTATTATGCGCATTCTTTTCCCCACTTTCCTTTAAATACTAGGCGAGTAATCACTCGCCTAGTATTTAAACATTATTCAACCTTATTTTCTCTATCTCCTCCGCCTTCCCATGGATCAAGACCTTGTTCCCAAGCATCGATATATTCATCAACAGTCATTACTTTTGTAAAAATACTTAAATCTCTTAAACCACTTTGATGCATTTCTTCAGTTTTAGATTGTACAGCATCACTTAATGTTATAACTCTATAGGCATAATATAACGCATCTGAAGCGGAGCTCCTAACACATACATTTGTCCATGTTCCTGTGACAACTATTGTGTCTATCTTTTCTTCTCTACAATATAAATCTAAGTCAGTATGAGCAAATGCACTATGTCTTCTCTTTTGCACAATATACTCATTATCTAATGGTCTTAATTCGTCTATGAAGTCTGAACCCCATGTACCCTTTACTGCATGTACAGGTCTAACTTTGAAGTCAGCATCATTTTTCCTATGTGCTTCTTGGATAAAAACTAATTGAACATCATCATTGCCGTTTTTATTTCTCTCTCTTACCCAATCAAATAATTTTTGCATTGTAGGTATTATTTTTCTGCTATTAGGACAATACAAAACTCCATTTGGATCTGCAAAATCGTTAAGCATATCTATTACTAAAATCGCATGTCTTGACATCTTATCTACTCCTTCATTATATTTTAGTTTTTATATTTATTCAATATTATATTTAGAAAGTAATTCTTCTTGGAAGCACTTGTATGCTTTGTCTCTTGACAAATTGTCCAAATCCTGGCTTAACTTTAATCCCTTTTATTCCTCTTATATGTGCATCAATTAATTCAGGATGTTGTTTTCTATAACTATTTTCATACTCTTTGCTATGAAGATGTGGGTACTCTTTTAATATGTCAGCATATCTTTCTTCTAAGCCTTCTGGATAATTGTGAACTATTCTTTGTAAATCTTCATCACTCATTTTTGCTAATTCACTATCTGAATCGTCTTCATATATCAAAGTCCCTCTTAAAATAGTCTTAGCTACTTTCCCTTTTAGTTCCATTCCTTCCAATGGAGTATATCCACATAAAGATGCAAGCTTTTTAGGATCGATTTTCCATCTTTTATCTAAGTCTATAATTGTAAAGTCAGCATCTGACCCTATATTCATTGCTCCTTTTTTAGGATATATCCCATAGTGCTTTGCAGCATTAGTTGACAAAACTTCAACTAACTTGCTTAATGAGAGTCTACCTTTATTGTATCCTTCACTAATCAACACAGGAACCATTGTCTCAACTCCTGGTATTCCAGGGAAAGATGTCCATATGTTCATTCCTTTGCTTAATTTTTCACTCTCAAGCTCATAAGGCGCATGATCAGTAGCCATAAAATCTACACTACCATTTCTTAAGCCTTCCCATAATTCTTCATTATCTTTTTTGGTTCTTAGAGGTGGCGCAATTTTAGCTAACGGTCCGTATTTAGTCATGGCTTCTTGGTAATTTAAAGTCAAATAATGAGGACATGTTTCGCTTGTTACATTTAGGCCTCTTTTCTTGCCCTCCCCAATTAATTTAGCTCCTATCCCAGTACTCATATGAACTATGTGTAATCTAGCACCAGTATGCTCTGCAAAACTAATTCCTAATTCGATTGCTACTTTTTCTGCTAATTCAAGTCTCGCTTCAGCCCAAGCAGGACCATCCATTCTGCCTTCTCTTTGTAGTTTTTTAACATAATAATCACACATTGCATAGTTTTCAGCATGAATCCCTATAGGTAAACCTGTTTTTGCAACCGCTGTAAATGCTTCAAGCATTTCAGGATCATCAACTCTTGGATAGGTTGGTACTGAAGGGGTCATATAAGCCTTATATGCAACTACGCCATATTCAGCTTGTTCTTCCACATTATGTAACCAACCATTTCTTACATCTTCTCCAGTTACTCCACCCCAAAAAGCAAAATCTACCAATGCTTGTGGACTTACTGCATCAAGTTTCAGTTTCAGTTGCTCAACAGATCTTACCGATGGAACTGAACAACATGGCATGTCTATGATAGTAGTAACTCCACCTGCTGCTGCTGATGCTGTTCCAGTTAAAAAGTTTTCTCGATGAGGAAACCCTTGGTACATGAAATGAGTATGTGAATCAATGCATCCAGGAAGTGTTAAATGTCCATTTGCGTCTATTACCTCTTTCGCATCAATTCCATCAATATTGTCAATAAATCCAGCTATTTTCTCATCCTTTACCAATATATTAGTGAGAACGGTTTCATCTGCTTGTGGTATTCTAGCATTTTTAATAATCACATCATACATTACAATCCCTCCTATTTTTCATTTACATTTAAATATTATCACAATTATATTGAATTAACTTTGTGAATATTTACTAAATTTTTTGATATAACTTCCTTATTAATTTGCTTTTTTTGTTTACTTGCTATAACATTTTGTAAAAAATATATATAGCACAATCAATTTAATCGGTTATAATAGAATTAATATAAAGAAGAGGTGATAAAATGGCTCTTAAAATTGTAGACCTTTCTCAAGAAATATTTCAAGGTATGTCAATGTTTCCAATGCATCAAAAGACTTTCATAATGACTAATATGACTTATGAAGAAAATATGAAAGAAACAGGAAGTAAGACTTTAGGCTTTTCTGCTAGAAACTTGCTTATAAGTGAACATTGTGGCACTCATTGTGATGGAATTAGTGAATTTAAAGAAAATGGTTTGACTATAGACAAAATGTCTATGGATTATTTTTTCGGTTCTGCTATATGTTTGGATGTAAGCAATGTAATGTATCCAAATTATATAGAAGTAAAAGATTTAAAAAAATCAATCGAGAACTCTAAACAAGAAATTCAAAAAGGTGATATAGTGTTGCTGTATACTGGTCATTACGATCGGTTTTATGGAACAGAATTTTATCAAAAGGAGTACACTGGCCTAAGTTATGAAGCTGCCAAGTATTTAGCTGAAAGTGGGGTTATTAATATCGGTGTAGATGCTCCAGCGATAGACTTGACTCCAGATGATATTAACTTCTCTGGCCATATGATATGTGCAGAATATAATATAACAAATACAGAAAACTTATGTAATCTCGATAAATTAATCAACAAACGTTTCCTATATATAGGTTTACCATTAAAAATTAGAGATGGCTCTGGATCTCCTATTAGAGCAATTGCTGTTATAGAAGAATAAAGGCTTTAAAGCCTTTATTCTTCTATAACATTTGTTTTATTTTAAGTGCAATTTCTAAATTCAACCTATCGTTTGGATCATTTAAATTTAGTCCAGTTATTTCTTGAATTCTGTTAATTCTATATAAAATTGTATTATAGTGAGTAAATAATGCTTCAGACATCTTCGTTAAATTCCCATTGTGATCAAAATAACATTGTAATGTTTTTACTAATTCTGTAGACTTTTTTTCATCATATTCCACAAGTGGTTTTAAAGTAGTTTGATAAAAATCTTCTAATTCATCAACTAAAGAATCCTGACATAAAATCTTAAAAACTCCTAATTCTTCATATGTTATAATAGTCCTATTTGTTAATTCCTTACCAGTTCTTATAGTTCTTAGAGCATCTGAAAAACTTTTATTTGCATTTTCAAGGCCTTTGTATAACCGCCCTATGCCTATCCTAATATCAACATTATCTAGTCTTTGATTTATAGCATTATACATTTCCTGATTAAATTCATTCAATATTCTCTTGTAATTATTTGTATTGTTAAATTCTATAAGAATCTGTATACCATTTAATTTAGTAGACACAATACCATTTAACTTGTATTTATCCATTATTTTTTCAATAGTTGACACAACCTGATTGGAATGATTTTTTAGATAATCAAACACAAAATTATCATCATAGTTCTCAAAATTACGAAACTTAAAGCTCATAACCTCAACTATATAATAATCATTAGGTACTAGATTGAAAAAATGAGCCCTATCCAATGCTTTTCCTTTTCTCTTTGAGTCAGCTGAAATTAAATCTTCGAAAAACTCAGATCTATATTTTATCTCTACTTCTTTCACATTTGACTCTTGTAATAGGAATAGCGAAATAATAGTTGATGCAGATTCCATGATGGATAAATCGAATCCCCCAAGCGGTGTATCTATTGACCAAGAAACTATGTAGCCCTGAATTTCATCTCTTAAAATTATTGGTATAGCCATTCTATCAAAAAATTTACCATTTATCAAAACTTTATCTTCATACATTCTCTTATGTTTAAACCTAAGATTGCTATCACAAAACTTAATCATATCTTTTTCAAGTTCTTCTTTTAAATTCTCTCTTATCTCTTGAAAATGTTCATACTTTAAATTTTGATGTTTCATAATTATAGCAACTGGATTTTTTATATTACTATATACAACATCAATAACCTCGTTTAACGATTTCCCTTCTAGCATAATTTCCATAAATTTTTCATTTGCTTTTTCAATTCTTTCGAGTAAAGTCGTTTGTTTATTATAAATCTGTTTCATAACTTCCATAAGTATTTCAGATAATGGTAAATCTGGATCTATCTCTATTATTGGGAAATTCAATTCATCTGCATATTCTAATATTTCATCATTCAAACGCTCTAAATATGGAGAAATTTTTATACCGATACCTGCTAAATCTCTATTTTTAGAATTTAGTATAATGTTTTTTTGATAATCAATATCAGCTTTGTTGAAAGAGTATGCCGTAGTTAACAGTAATTCTCCTTCCTTTACCCAATCAAATATATCTGGATCAGCTATAATATTTACTCTTGAAACTGTGTTTCTGACCCCTTTAAACCCTGATATCAGCTTGCATTTGCTCATTATCGGAAGATTTAGCACATCTTCCAAACTAATACCGTTTTGTCTAGGCATACTTAACCACCTCTAATATAATACTGTACAATTTTGATTATAGCACAGTAATATACAAAAATCTATTATTTTACCCTCTCCCCATTTACATAAACTTTTATGATGTTGGTTTCATTTCCTGAATATATATATTTTTGTAATCTTTCAAATGCTCCAAATTCATTATGGTTAGTTATATTGCTATCATCAATAACTAAAAAGTCTGCTTTATACCCTTTTTCCAAACTTCCAACATTCCCAAAAAATTCTCCTCCGCCTTTTGTTGCCATATAAAAAGCTTCGCTAAATGACAATGGATATAATTCCTTTCCTGATTCTAACCACTTTATTTTTGAGGCTTGGATTGTGCTTACAATTGATTGTGGAATGCTTAGAGTGTTTCCTCCAGAAATATCGCTTCCTATGCCAACTTTGACTCCATAGTCTAAATATTTTCTAACTGGCATTATACCGCTTGATAAATTATAATTTGATAATGCACAATGAGCAGCAAAAACTCCCCTTTCACTCATGAGTTTAATTTCTTCATCTGTTGTATAAATACAATGTGCCATTATAGTTTTAGTTTGACCAAACAATCCAAATTCATCATATACACTAGCATAGTTCTTGATTTCAGGATGTAGTTTTTTAACCCATTCTACTTCATTTGTGTTTTCACTTAAATGTGATTGAACGGGTATGTCGTATTTATTTGCTAAATCAGCCAATCCTCTCATCAATTCAGGCGTGCATGAAGGTACGAATCTAGGTGTAATTATAGGTTTTACATTTTTTCCCATTGTAGCTAAAATAATATCTTCAGTATCTCTTAAGGATCTATCAGTTTCCTCGCATAGGTCTTCTGTTGTATTTCTATCCATATTAACTTTACCGACATATGCTCTAAGTTTAGATTCATTAAGTAGATCCATGAGTAACAATGTGCTTTCTTTATGAATAGTAGCATATATCACTGAACTTGTGGTTCCTTTATTAATCAAATCAGATATAAATTTTTCATATACGATTTTAGCATACTCAATGTTTTTAAACTTCGCTTCTTCTGGGAAGGTATAAGTGTTTAGCCAAGGTATCAATTCTTTATCCATACCTAAACCTATATTTAAATACTGCGAAGAATGGAGATGAATATCTACAAATCCAGGTATTATTAATTTATTAGTAAAATCTAGCACTTCATAATCATCTGATATACTTTCTAGATCTTTACAAATTGATTTCACTACACCATTTTCAACAATTAAATAAGAATCTTCATATATCTCAAAACTCTTAGGATTTGAAGTATAAATAATGTCTCCTTTAAATATTCTTTTCATTGTCTCACTCCTACTTTTCTAAAGTTAATATCATTATTATATTATCATAAATGTTAAATTTATATGTATATCTATTACAAAATTTATTATTTATAATAATTGAAATATTTAACATATTAATTAATATCTAAAAAGTGATAGTTTATTGTAATTTGTGGTATATATAGCTTGAGGTGATATAATGCTTACATTTCAACAATTTGAAATTAAAAATTTATCTTTAAAGAACAGAGTAGTAATGCCACCTATGTGTACTTATTCTAGTGATGATTCAGGTTATATTGAGGATTTTCACTATGCACATTATATAGCACGAGCTCTAGGTGGTGTTGGGCTTATAATTCAAGAAGCAACAAGTGTAGAGAAGAGAGGTAGAATTTCTGGTAATGATTTAGGCTTATGGGAGGATAGCCAAATAGAAAAATCTAAAGAATTAGTAAAAAATGTAAAAAAATATGGCTCAAAAATGGCTATACAGCTTGCACATGCTGGTAGAAAATGCGGTGTAAAAACTGAGGATATAATATCCTGTTCAGCCATAGATTTTGGTGACGATTATAAAATAGCTAGAGAAATGACAAAAAAAGATATAGACGAAGTAATTAAAGCATTTAAACTTTCAACCCGTAGAGCACTAGAGGCTGACTACGATGCAATTGAAATACATGCTGCTCATGGATACCTTATTCACCAATTTCTTTCTCCAATTAGCAATCATAGAACAGATGAATATGGTGGATGTTTAACAAACAGGGTAAGATTTCTTAAGCAAATATTATTATCCGTTAGAGAAGTATGGCCTGAAAATAGGCCCATAATTTTGAGAGTATCTGCAAGTGATTATGTAAGCGATGGGATAAATATTTACATGATGAAAGATATAATTAATGAAATTAAAGAATTGATTGATATTGTTCACGTAAGTTCTGGAGGTCTTGTTTTAGCACCTATAAATATTTTCCCAGGATATCAGGTAAAATTTGCTGAGTATCTAAAAAATGAAACAGGATTACCTACTATTGCCGTCGGTTTGATTACAAATATTGATCAAGTAGAAGAAATCCTTGGAAATGAAAGAGCTGATCTAGTAGCATTAGGTAGAGAACTTTTGAGAAACCCAAATTGGATTTTAAATAATGCTATTTCTCATAATGTTAAAATTGAGTACCCTTCTCAATATATAAGAGCCTATAAATAAAAACTAAGTCACAGATTTAAAAAATCTGTGACTTAGTTTTTACATTATCTCAACGGGATATTTTAATTTTAAAGCATTTACTTTTGATTGATATTTTTCTTCTTGTTTGTTAATTAAAATCTGTCTTTCGATTTCACTCTTAACATCTTCTAAAGCATATATGCCTTTGTCAAACTTTTCATTGACCTTAATTATATGATATCCAAATTGGGTTTTTACAGGTTCTGACATTTCTCCAACATTTAAGTCAAAAGCAGCTTTTTCAAATTCTTGAACCATTTGTCCTCTTCCAAATTCGCCCAAATTTCCACCTACTTCTTTTGATGGGCAAGTGGAATATTTTTCTGCTGCTTCTTCAAAGGATAATCCTTCGTTTATCATATCAATAATTTCAAAAGCCTTTTCTTCATTTTCAACAAGTATATGACTAGCATTCATAGTTTCTTGTTTAGTGTATATATCTTTGTTTTCTTCATAATAGTTCTTAATCTCTTCATCAGTTACTTCAATACCTTCTACTATTTTATTAAATGCATATCCTTTTAATAAATTTTCTTTAACAGTTTTTAAAACTTCTTTAAATTCGATATCATTTTCATAGCCTTTTTCTATGGCATCTAAGTAAAGTAACTCTTGATTTACAAGCTCTTCAATTATTCTTTTAATACCATCTTCTGATTGAAATTGAGCTGCTGTTTGTGGATTCATTTCATTTAAAAATTTCATTATATCATTCGTGGTAATCTCTTTACCATTTACTACTGCAACAACATTTTCTTTAAACATAGGATACCTCCAAATTTTTATTGAAAATAAACAGAAAACCTCTTAGATATCTAAGAGGTTTTAGAAGCTTTAATTATAATATAACTATTTCTTCAGCTTGTTGTCCTTTTTGACCTTCTACTACATTGAATTCAACAGATTGTCCTTCTTCTAATGTTTTGAAACCATCTTTTTGAATTTGTGAGTAATGTGCAAAAACATCATTGCCTTCTTCAGTAGTAATAAATCCAAACCCTTTTTCTGCGTTAAACCATTTAACTGTACCTTTCATTGTACAACCTCCAAAAATTTATTAATATTTCTTTAATTCATGTAACCTACAACAATAAATTTCTAGTTAATACTCTAAAAGGTATACTGAAATATTGTTACTATTTATTACTCCTGAATTAAAGCTCATTTGTATTGTAT
>NZ_JBSQIL010000061.1:0-9751 GCF_055108775.1 Soehngenia sp.
TTCATAAAGAAACAAAATAATATATACCATAAGGATGTGAAAAGATGGCACAACCAACAGAAAAAACAAAAAAAACTAATAGACTCTCTTCTTATTTCAAAGGCGTAAGATCAGAATTAAGAAAAGTTATATGGCCAAATAGAAAAGAATTAACTAACTACACTGGTGTTGTTTTATTTATGAGTGTATTAGCTGCAATTGTTGTTTATTTGCTTGACCTTATAGTTGGAGGAGCACTATCTTTAATTATTTCGTAGTATAAGGGAGGGAAGGGACAAAAAGTCCCTATTATATGCCGGAAAAGGACTTAAGCAGGGAAGAACGAGAGAAAAATGCAAAGTGGTATGTTGTTCATACATACTCTGGGCACGAAAATAAAGTTAAAGCAAATCTAGAGAAAATGGTTGAGAATAGGGGAATGAGAGATGATATATTTGAAGTAGTTGTACCTACTGAAGAATATGTCGAAAACAAATCCGATAAAAAGACTGTTAAAGAGAGAAAAAAATTTCCGGGCTATGTCCTTATTAAAATGATCATAAATGATGAATCATGGTACTTAGTTAGGAATACCAGAGGAGTTACAGGATTTGTAGGTCCTTCGTCAAAACCAATCCCTTTGACAGACGAAGAGGTTAAAGCTCTCGGAGTTGCTAAAAAAGCTAGAGTGTTGGAATCTGACTATAAAGTTGGCGAGACTGTTAAAATAACCTCTGGACCATTTGAAAACTTTGTTGGGAAAATTGAAAGTATAAACTTAGAAAAAGAAAAAGTTAAAGTATTTGTATCAATGTTTGGTAGAGAAACTCTCGTAGAATTAGAGCTAAACCAAATAGATAAGATGTAGTTGATTTATAAGCAATTTTGCTTTATAAATATATTTATTTATGCATAACGCATTCCATATAAGGAGGTGGAAATTTTGGCTAAGAAAGTGATAGCTATGGTAAAATTGCAGATACCAGCTGGTAAAGCTACTCCGGCTCCACCTGTAGGTACAGCTTTGGGACCACATGGAGTAAATATCATGCAATTTACTAAAGAATTCAATGCAAGGACACAAGACCAACTTGGAATGATCATACCAGTAGTATTGACTGTATATCAAGATAGATCATTCTCATTTATCACTAAGACACCACCAGTGCCAGTTTTAATTAAAAAAGCACTTGGGATAGAGTCTGGTTCTAGTGAACCAAACAAGAAGAAAGTTGGAAAACTTACACAAGCTAAAGTGAAAGAAATTGCTGAAATAAAAATGCCAGACTTAAATGCTGGAAGTCTTGAAGCTGCCATGAGCATGGTTGCTGGGACAGCAAGAAGTATGGGGGTAGAAGTAGAGAAATAATAAGTGGGAGGAATTTCCGTTAATACCACAAGGAGGTAAATAAATGCCAAAAAGAGGGAAAAAATATCAAGAAAGTGCAAAACTTATCGAAAAAGGTAAGTTGTATGATGTTGATGAAGCTTTAGAATTAGTTCTTAAAACTGCAACAGCAAATTTTGATGAAACAATTGAGCTTTCTGTAAGATTAGGTGTTGATCCAAGACATGCAGATCAACAAGTAAGAGGAGCAGTAGTACTACCACACGGTACAGGAAAAACTAGAAAAGTATTAGTTATAGCTAAAGGGGACAAGCTCAAAGAAGCTGAAGAAGCAGGAGCAGATTATGTAGGCGGAGAAGAATTAATTGCAAAAATCCAAAATGAAAACTGGTTTGACTTTGATGTTGTTGTAGCAACACCTGACATGATGGGCGCAGTTGGAAGAATCGGTAGAATTCTTGGACCTAAAGGATTAATGCCAAACCCCAAATCAGGTACCGTAACATTTGATATTGCAAAAGCAGTACAAGAAATCAAAGCAGGTAAAGTTGAATACAGAGTAGACAAAGAAAGTATAGTCCACGTACCAATTGGTAAAAAATCATTTGGTGTTGAAAAGCTAAAAGACAACTTCGAAACAATAATTGATGCTTTAATAAAAGCAAAACCAGCAGCAGCAAAAGGAAAATACTTAAAATCAGTTGTTGTATCTAGCACTATGGGCCCTGGGATAAAAATAAACCCAGCAAAACTTAGTGACTAATAAAAATTAAAATTTAAAATACCGCAGACAGTAGGTGCATTATGCTTAATATCCTACCGAGGAATAAAACCATGAAAATTTGGTCTCTTCACAGTCTGCGAAAGAGGCCTTTATTATTATACACTTTGGAGGTGATGGCAAGTGAAGGAACATACTCTTCAAGCTAAATCACAAATCGTTGAAGAAATAAAAGAAAAAATAAGTTCATCTCAATCAATCATATTAGTTGATTATAGAGGGTTGAATGTAGCTCAATTAACAGAGCTTAGGAAAAGATACAGAGAAGCTGGGGTAGAATACAAAGTTTATAAAAACACAATGATGAGTTTCGCATTTAAAGACCTTGGCTTAGAACAATTCGATGAGTATCTAAAAGGACCATCTGCTGTAGCTTTTGGTTTAAACGATCCAGTAGCAGCAGCTAAAGTAACAACAGAATTTGCAAAAACAAATGATAAGCTTAAAATCAAGGCTGGAATTGTAGATGGGAAGATCATCGATGAAAATGGAGTTAAGAGCTTAGCAGAACTTCCACCAAGAGAAGTATTAGTAGCACAAGTATTGGGAGGATTCAACAGCCCAATTCAAGGATTTGCAAATGTATTACAAGGTACAATAAGAGGATTAGCAATAGCGCTTAATGCAATAGCAGAGCAAAAAACAGCTTAAAAAAATAAAAAATACGGAGGGAAAAATAAATGGCAAGTGAAAAAGTATTAAATTTAATCGAAGAGGTAAAAAATTTAACAGTATTAGAATTATCAGAATTAGTAAAAGCATTAGAAGAAGAATTTGGTGTTAGTGCAGCAGCACCAGCAGTTGCTGTAGCAGCACAAGTAGGTGGAGCAGCAGCACCAGCAGCAGAAGAAGAAAAAACAGAATTTGATGTAATACTTCAATCAGCTGGAGCAGAAAAAATTAAAGTTATAAAAGTAGTAAGAGAATTAACTGGTTTAGGATTAAAAGAAGCTAAAGATCTAGTAGACGGCGCACCAAAACCAATTAAAGAAGGAGCTTCAAAAGAAGAAGCAGCAGAAATCAAAACTAAATTAGAAGAAGTTGGAGCAACTGTAGAAGTAAAATAAGTTTAAATAAAAAAATTAATATTTGACTTACACTAAAAGGTGTGATAATATAATATATTGCATAATAACGATTATAATAGGCGATATATTATTTATCACGCCTTTTGTAGTTTTTGGTTTATTGTATCAATCACCAAAAGCCACGGGCTTTTGGTTATTTTAGTTTATTGAGGGGTGAAGATTTAATGGTACATCCTGTAACATTAGGTAAGCGGGAAAGAATGAGCTACTCTAGGATTCCTGAGGTACTCGATTTACCCGACTTAATTGAGGTACAAAAATCTTCCTACAAGTGGTTTATTGAGGAAGGACTAAGGGAGGTTTTTGATGACATCTCTCCAATTCAAGACTACACTGGAAATCTAATCTTAGAATTTGTTGACTATTACATTGACAGTGAAGTCAAATATGACGAAATGGAAGCAAGGGAAAGAGACGCAAATTACTCTGCAGCACTAAAAGTGAAAGTCAGGTTAATAAACCGTGACTCTGGAGAGGTTAAAGAGCAGGAAGTATTCATGGGAGATATCCCACTGATGACTGACAAAGGGACTTTTATCATCAATGGAGCGGAAAGAGTTGTGGTCAGCCAATTAGTAAGATCTCCTGGAGTATATTTTGTTGAAAGTATTGACAAGTCAGGTGAAAAAGTTTATTCATCAACACTTATTCCTAACAGGGGAGCTTGGCTTGAGTATGAATCTGATTCTAACAATGTAATTCATGTAAGAATCGACAGAACTAGAAAAGTGCCTGTTACGACACTATTAAGGGCTTTAAAAATTTCTTCTAATGCTGAGATTATTGATTTATTAGGAGAAACCGAAGAGTTGTTGCGTACTCTTGAAAAGGACACAACAACAAATGAACAAGAAGCACTATTGGAAATATACAAAAGATTAAGGCCTGGTGAGCCGCCAACTATAGACAGTGCAAAGACTTTATTAAACAATCTTTTCTTTGACCCACGTAGATACGATCTAGCAAAAGTTGGAAGATATAAATTCAATAAAAAGTTGAGCCTATACAACAGAATCACTGACAGAAAATCAGCCGAAGATATAATTGATCCAAACACTGGGGAAATATTAGTTGAAAAAAATGAAATAATTTCTAGACAAAAGGCTATAGAGATTGAAAACACGGGAATAAATTCAGTTAATATAATTTTGGATGATGGGAAAGTATTAAAAGTATTGTCCAATAATTTTGTAAGTGGAGAAGCATTTAATTTACCATTCTCTTTAGAAGAACTTGGATTAAAGGAAAAAGTATATTATCCTCTTATGAAAGAATTAGTAGATAATTATGATGATGAAGAAGAATTAAAACAAGCTATAAAAGAGAGGATAAAGGAATTATCGCCTAAACATATATTAGTAGATGACATAATAGCTAGTGTTAACTATGAGTTTAACTTGTTTTATGGAGTTGGTAATTCAGACGATATAGATCATTTAGGAAATAGAAGGCTTAGAAGTGTTGGGGAACTGTTGCAAAATCAGTTTAGAATAGGACTAGCACGTATGGAGAGAGTTGTCAGAGAAAGAATGACAATTCAAGACATTGAAGTAACCACACCTCAAGCTTTGATAAATGTAAGACCTGTTACAGCAGCTATAAAGGAATTTTTTGGAAGCAGCCAGTTATCTCAGTTCATGGACCAAACCAATCCTTTAGCAGAATTGACACATAAAAGAAGGATGTCAGCTTTAGGACCTGGAGGATTAAGTAGAGATAGAGCTGGATTTGAGGTAAGGGACGTTCATAACTCTCATTATGGAAGAATGTGTCCAATTGAGACTCCAGAAGGTCCAAATATCGGACTTATAACATCTTTAACGACATACGCAAGAATAAATGAATATGGATTTATAGAAGCTCCTTATAGAAAAGTTGAAAATGGCAGAGTTACAGGGGAAATAAATTATTTAACAGCAGATTTAGAGGATGAGTTAATAATAGCTCAGTCTAATGAGCCCCTGGATGAAAACAATAGATTTATCAATAACAGAATTGTTGCTAGAGGGAAAATGGGTGTTGTAGACATATTTACCCCAGAAGAGATTGACTATATGGATGTTTCTCCAAAGCAAATAGTTTCTGTGGGAACTGCTATGATACCATTCTTGGAAAACGATGATGCCAATAGGGCTCTTATGGGATCTAACATGCAACGTCAAGCAGTGCCGCTTTTAAAAACCGAAGCCCCTATAATAGGCACAGGTATCGAATATAAAGCTGCCAAAGACTCGGGAGTAGTCGTGATAGCTAAAAATTCAGGAATAGTTGAAAAAGTATCAGCGGATGAAATACTAATCAGAAGAGATAAAGACGGACAGTTAGATAAATATAAATTGCTGAAATTTAAAAGATCAAATCAAGGAACTACAATAAATCAAAGACCAATAGTAAAACTAGGTGAAAGAGTAACAGAATCTCAAATCATAGCTGATGGACCAAGTACTGATCAAGGAGAAATAGCATTAGGTAAGAACCTCTTAATTGCTTTCATGACTTGGGAAGGGTATAACTACGAAGATGCTGTATTATTGAATGAGAGATTAGTTATTGAAGATGTCTTGACATCAGTTCATATAGAAGAGTACGAATCAGAAGCAAGAGACACCAAACTAGGACCAGAAGAGTTTACTAGAGATATACCTAACGTAGGGGAAGATATGCTCAAAGACTTAAATGAAAGAGGCATAATAAGAATAGGAGCAGAAGTAAAATCAGGAGATATATTGGTAGGAAAAGTAACTCCGAAAGGAGAGACAGAACTGACACCAGAAGAAAGACTTTTAAGGGCTATATTTGGTGAAAAAGCTCGTGAAGTAAGAGATACATCGCTTAGAGTTCCACATGGAGAAAGTGGAATAGTAGTTGATGTAAAAATCTACACAATGGAAAATGGTGACGAACTACCACCTGGAGTAAACGAAATGGTTAGGGTTTATATAGCCACCAAGAGAAAAATTAACGTAGGAGACAAAATGTGCGGGCGCCATGGAAACAAAGGGGTCGTTTCTAGAATCCTTCCAAAAGAAGATATGCCATATATGCCAGATGGAACTCCTGTAGACGTTGTATTAAACCCACTTGGAGTACCTTCTAGAATGAATTTGGGGCAAGTTCTAGAAGTGCATTTAGGATTAGCCGCTAAAAAATTAGGTTGGCATGTTGCCACTCCAGTTTTTGATGGAGCTAATGAAGAGGATATAATGGAAGCCTTAAGAACTGCAGGGTATCCAGAAAATGGGAAAATAGAGCTAAGAGATGGAAGAACAGGAGAGAAGTTTGCGAATCCAGTAACTGTTGGATATATGTACATGCTAAAACTTCACCATCTAGTTGACGATAAAATTCATGCTAGATCTACAGGACCATATTCTTTAGTCACACAGCAGCCTCTAGGAGGAAAAGCTCAGTTTGGAGGTCAAAGATTTGGAGAGATGGAAGTATGGGCATTAGAAGCATATGGAGCTGCACATACTTTACAAGAAATTTTGACTGTAAAATCAGATGATATAGTAGGAAGAGTTAAGGCATACGAAGCTATAGTTAAAGGTGAAAATATACCTGAACCAGGCATACCTGAGTCATTTAAAGTGTTAATAAAAGAGCTTCAAAGTTTAGCCTTAGATGTAAAGATAATAGGCGAAGACTTCGGAGAAATTGAGCTTAAAGAATCTATAGACGATGATATAACAGAATATGATTTCACTGAGAGTGCAATAGATAAAATAAGCATAGAAGATATAGACGAAGATGAAGAAGACAATGAAGATGAAGATGCTTTAACTTCACGAAAGCCTAAAGTAGAAGTTCCAGAAGGATTTTTAATAGAAGAAAAAGATGATGATTTTGATGACTTTGATGATGAGGATTTTTAATAAATATTTTAATATTATGAAAGGAGAGAGTGCTCCTTGTACGAATTAAATGTATTTGATTCAATAAGAATTGGGTTGGCATCACCAGAAAAGATAAGGCAATGGTCTAGAGGTGAGGTTAAAAAGCCAGAAACCATAAACTATAGAACCCTTAAACCTGAAAGAGAAGGGCTTTTCTGTGAAAAAATATTTGGGCCAGTAAAAGATTGGGAATGCCACTGTGGTAAATACAAAAGAGTTAGATATAAAGGTGTTATTTGCGACAGATGCGGAGTTGAAGTAACTAAAGCTAAAGTTAGAAGAGAAAGGTTAGGACATATAGAATTGGCAGCACCTGTTTCTCATATATGGTATTTCAAAGGGATACCAAGCAGAATGGGACTTATGCTAGATATGAGTCCAAGAGCTTTAGAAAAAGTGCTTTATTTTGCTTCATATGTAGTACTAGAAGCAGGAGATACACCATTGTATGAAAAACAACTTTTAACTGAAACTGAGTATAGAGAATACTCAGAGACTTATCCTAATAAATTCAAAGCTCAAATGGGAGCTGAAGCAATAAAATACTTGTTGCAAAAAATTGATTTAGACAAAGAAGCAGAAGAACTTAAAGCTCAGCTTAAAGATGCTACAGGGCAAAAAAGAATAAGGATAACTAGAAGACTTGAAGTAGTTGAGTCATTTAGACAATCTGGAAACAAGCCTGAGTGGATGATACTAGATGTAATACCTGTAATTCCACCTGATTTAAGACCAATGGTTCAGCTTGATGGTGGTAGGTTTGCAACATCTGATTTAAATGACTTATACAGAAGAGTAATAAATAGAAATAACAGACTAAAGAGGCTTCTTGATTTAGGAGCTCCTGACATTATAGTTAGGAACGAAAAAAGAATGTTGCAAGAAGCTGTAGATGCTTTAATTGACAATGGAAGAAGAGGAAGACCTGTAACTGGACCGGGAAATAGACCATTAAAATCACTATCTGATATGCTTAAAGGTAAGCAAGGTAGATTTAGACAAAACTTACTCGGAAAAAGGGTAGACTATTCAGGAAGGTCAGTTATTGTTGTAGGTCCTGAGCTTAAGTTTTATCAATGTGGACTTCCAAAGACAATGGCGTTAGAACTATTCAAGCCATTTGTAATGAAAAAATTAGTTGAAGACAATCTAGCCCACAATATAAAATCAGCTAAGAGGATGGTAGAAAGAGTAAAACCTCAAGTATGGGATGTATTGGAAGAAGTTATAAAAGATCATCCAGTGCTATTAAATCGTGCACCAACACTTCACAGACTTGGTATTCAAGCATTTGAACCAGTTTTAGTTGAAGGAAAGGCAATAAAACTACATCCTTTAGTATGTACTGCATATAATGCCGACTTTGACGGAGATCAAATGGCAATACATGTACCTTTATCACAAGAAGCACAAGCTGAAGCTAGACTCCTTATGCTTTCTACAAATAACATATTAGCACCTAAAGATGGGAAACCTATCACCACTCCATCACAAGACATGGTCTTAGGAAGCTATTATTTGACTGTTGAAAGGGACGGAGAAGACGGAGAAGGCAAGTACTTTAAAGCCTTCGATGAAATGCTTCATGCTTATCAAAACGGTGAAATCGGAATACATGCAAGAGTAAATGTAAGAGTAAAATTAGACAAAGATGATAGAGGTAAAATAATAAACAGCACAGTAGGTAGATTCATATTTAATGAAAAAATTCCACAAGATTTAGGATTTGTAGATAGGACTAAAGATAAATACTCTCTTGAAATCGACAGAGTAGTTGACAAGAAATTTTTAGGAATATTGGTAGACAAATGCTTTAGAAAACATGGAAATGCAGCTACTGCAGAGATGTTAGACCATATAAAAGAAATGGGATATAAATATTCAACCATAGGAGCAATAACCATTTCTATGGGCGATGTAATAGTTCCTGATGAAAAATATACACTAATTAGAAAAGCAGAAGAAGAAGTAGATAAACTCGAAAGGTCTTATAGAAGAGGTCTTATATCAGAAGAAGAAAGATATGAAAGAGTTATCGAAATATGGAACAATACAACAGATAAAGTTACAGACGCTCTTATGGACAGCTTAGATCCTATGAACAATATCTACATCATGGCTCTATCTGGAGCAAGAGGAAGTAAAAACCAAATTAGGCAATTAGCTGGTATGAGAGGTCTTATGGCAAGTGCTTCAGGAAGAACCATCGAGGTGCCTATAAAGTCAAACTTTAGAGAAGGATTATCAGTACTTGAATTCTTTATCTCAACCCATGGTTCTAGAAAAGGATTAGCAGATACAGCTTTAAGGACTGCTGACTCAGGATATTTAACTAGAAGACTAGTAGATGTAAGCCAAGATATAATAGTCAGAGAAGAAGACTGTGGGACAGATCAATATCTATTAGTTAAAGCATTTATGGATGGAAAAGAAGTCATAGAGGAATTGAAAGACAGAATTGAGGGGCGCTATGCTTTTGAGGATATCATCAATCCAGAAAATGGAGAGATAATAGTCAGAGCAAATACAATGATTTCTGATGAACAAGCCGAATTCATACAAAATATTGGAATTCAAGAAGTAAAAGTTAGATCAGTACTCGGATGCAAAACAAAACATGGAGTATGTTCTCATTGTTATGGAAGAAACTTAGCAACTG
>NZ_JBSQIL010000062.1:0-9638 GCF_055108775.1 Soehngenia sp.
TATCATTTTCAAGAACCTTATATCAATATTTCCCTGCGGCGGCTCTTCTTGAGAAGATATTCCCCTCTGGCTTCACAAAACAAATTATGTCTATCAAAAATTTGTAAGGTTAAATTAGACCCCTAAATTTGTAAGACTAAATTAGACTGTTTTTGAAAAGGGGGTCTAATTTACTTTTACAATTAACTTCATTACAAAATGAAACGATTACAAATATGAAATAATTGACAAATATAATCACTCCATTATATAATTAGTGTCCAAAGATAATTTCTTTGAGATGAGATCTACGAGGAGTGATGTTATGAGAGTTTTGATGGAGTCGCTTTTTGATATAATTTATTTAGTTTTTGTTATCTCTATGGGGTTTTATTTGATCATTAAAAACAATAAAAAAACAAATTCGAGATTGTTTGGAATTATGGCAGTTATTTTGGGGTTTGGAGATGCTTTTCACCTTGTACCGAGAATATTAGCTCTAAATACAGCAAATGGATTTGAAGTTTATAAAAACTCATTAGGTATTGGAAAAGCAGTAACATCTGTTACTATGACAGTATTTTACATTATACTCTACTATATATTTAAAAACAGGTATAATATAAAAAACAAAGTACTAGATTTTGCCATTTGGATATTAGCTTTAGCTAGAGTGGTTTTGACAGCAATGCCTCAAAATCAATGGACAAGCGAAATACAGCCTTTAGATTGGGGAATTTATAGGAACATACCATTTGTGATAATGGGAATTATCATGATAGCCATAGCATATAACTGCACAAAGAATTATAAAGACAAGAGTTTCAAAAATATGTATCTAGCAATAACTTTGTCTTTTGTTTTTTATATACCAGTCGTACTCTGGGGTGATATTTATCCTCTAATTGGTATGCTAATGATTCCAAAAACCTTGATGTATGTATGGATAGTCACAATGGGTTATAAAGACTACAAAGCCAATAGATGATTTTAATCGTAAAAAATCTATGTTAAGTGATAAAAGAATTGTAGATGGTTTCATAGAAAAGTTAGGGAAAATAAAATATCACCTTTTTGGTGATATTTATTTTTTTTGATATACTTGACTTATAAAATAAAAAGTGAGGGTTTTTTATGCCAGAGAAAAATATAACTTCATATGAGGTAGCAAATGCTTTTGAATCTGGAATCATAATTCTAGATAAGATGTTTAAAGTTGTGTACACAAATAAAAGGGCTGAAAGACTTCTTAGAAAAGGTACAAATAAGTTAGAATTAGATTTATTATTGAACGAGATAGTTGCGGAGATAAAAAAGATTGACTACACAAACGAAACGGCTATTAGAAAGAAAATAGAGTATCTCGACTCTGAATACATGTTTCATATATCAAGAGTTGAAATAAAAAAAGATGTATATCTATTAGTTAATTTTAATGCGTTGGATTTGTGCAAGAGTGTAATAGGAACCATGAATACTGAAATGGAAGCATCTTCACTGTTAAAAACTATTATGGAGGCAACAAATGATTGCATAGTATACGTAAATAAAGAAGGATATATTGAGATGCTTAGCAATGCCTATGCTGAGTTTTTAAATGTAGATAGAGATGAATCCATAGGAAAACATGTAACGGAAGTCATTGAAAATACAAGGATGCATGAAGTTGCCAAACTAGGGATTGAGGAAATCGCTCAAGTTCAAGAAATAAATGGAAGGAAGATGATCGCTACTCGTATCCCAGTTTATGTAAATGGCAGAATTGTCGGTGCAGTTGGTAAAGTGTTATTTAGAGATTTAGATGAATTAGAACAACTTTATACAAAAGTCTACAAGATTGAAAAAGAATTGAACATGTATAAAAATGAATTTAAAAAGATAAATTCAGCAAAATATCAATTAGATAGTATAATTGGAGAATCAAGAGAGATTAAAGAATTAAAAGAACTTACTAAAAGGATAGCAAATACTAATTCAAATGTTTTGATATTAGGAGAAACTGGCACAGGAAAAGAACTTTTTGCAAATGCAATACATTCTTTAAGTAAGAGAAAAGAAGGACCTTTTATTAAAGTTAATTGTGGTTCAATACCAAGCGAACTTTTAGAGTCAGAATTATTTGGATATGAAGAAGGTTCTTTTACTGGAGCTAAAAAAGGCGGAAAGATAGGAAAATTTAAAGCAGCGGACGGAGGGAGCATATTTTTAGATGAAATCGCAGAATTGCCAATGAATATGCAAGTTAAGTTATTGAGGGTGCTACAAGAAAAGGAAATAGAAAAAATAGGGTCAAATACACCTGAAAAAATAGATGTTAGGATAATTTCAGCAACCAATAAGGACTTAGAAGAAATGATAAGAAAAGGTGAATTTAGACTTGATCTATATTATAGACTAAATGTAATAAGCATGGTTATACCACCACTTAGAAAGAGAAAAGAGGATATTCCAGAGATAGCAAATCACTTAATAGAGAAAATATCAAAAGATGAAAAAATTAAAGTAGATGGAATTAGCAAAAGGGCAATGGATTTATTGAAAAAATATGATTGGCCTGGAAATGTAAGGGAATTAGAAAATGTTTTAGAAAGGGCGATTAATTATTTAGATGGTGAAACAATTATAAAGATTAAGCATTTGCCAATAAAAATATCAGGGTTAAAAGAAGATAAAGAGTTAAAGAGTTTAAAAGAAGAAATGGAAGAATATGAAAAGGAGATAATATCTAATGCATTGCTAGCTTCGAATGGAAATAAGACAAAAGCTGCAGAGATTTTAAAAATTAGCAGAACTGCGTTATATGAAAAAATCGAAAAATATAACTTAGAATGATGTTATATATTTATCATAGTATATAAATTAAAGTATTATTTACAATGCTATGAAAATATAGCAAAAAATGTTAACTTTAGTTGACATTTTAACATAATAAACCGATATATTGTAAATTAAACATTACAATTTTATTGTTTTTTGTAATTCATAAATATTCGAAAATATTGAAAAGCACGAATATACTTTAGACTACTAAAAGACTTTGTTAATGTCTCTGAGTAGTCTTTTCTTTTTGTGAAAATATTGAGGTATTTTATACAATTTTAATGAAAACGTTGGCACAAATCTTGCAATAAATATAAGAAAAAAGAGGAGGTAATGATATGTTAGAAAACAAAGTTTGTATTGTAACAGGAGCAGCTAGTGGTATAGGACTTGCCATAGCTAAGAAATTTGCAGAAGACGGAGCAAATGTAGTAATGGCTGATATAAATGAAGTTAAACTTATGGAGGAAGCTTCAAAGCTAAACGCTAAGTACATCAAGACTGATTTAAGTAAACGTGAAGACTGCAAGAAATTGGTAGATTTCACTGTGGAAAATTATAATGGCGTTGATGTTTTAGTTAATGTAGCTGGAATTCAAACTGTTTCACCAATTGAATCTTTTCCAGAAGACAAATGGGATTTCATGATTAACTTAATGCTTACAGCCCCATTTTTATTGACTAAATATTCATGGCCATATATGAAAGAGAAAGGCTGGGGCAGAATAATTAATTTAAACTCTATTCATGGACTGGTTGCATCTGAGTTTAAATCTGCTTATATATCTGCTAAACATGGTTTAGGAGGACTAACAAAGACTGCTGCATTAGAGGGAGGACCTTTTGGAATAACAGTTAATTCTATCTGTCCATCTTATGTTAGAACCCCTTTAGTAGACAACCAAATAGCTGATCAAGCAATAACTCATGGAATAAGTACGGATGAAGTAATCGAAAAAATAATGCTTTCAAAATGTGCTGTTAAAAAATTAATCGAACCAGAAACTGTTGCAGATGTTGCTATGTTCTTATGCTCAAGTGCAGGAGATCATATTACTGGCTCAATGCTTACTATTGATGGTGGCTGGACTGCCAACTAAACAATAATTTAAAGGAGTGATATGTATATGTTAGGTATTTTTATTGGTCTTGTTCTTCTTATGTTTTTAGCATATAGAGGCTATTCAATTATTTGGGTTGCTCCTTTAGCTGCTTTAGTAGTTGCCCTTACTGGAGGTATTCCACTATTAGAATCGTATACAGAAGTATATATGACGGGGTTTGTAGGATTTACTAAGTCTTGGTTTCCAGCGTTTATGTTAGGGGCTGTATTTGGTCACTTGATGGATTATACTGGTGCAGCAAGGTCAATAGCTCATTGGCTAACTAAGATAATCGGTGCAAAAAGAGCTATATTGGGAGTTATATTAGGCTGTGCAGTATTGACTTATGGTGGAATAAGTTTATTTGTAGTTGTATTTGCTATGTATCCTTTAGCATTAGCACTCTTTAGAGAAGCTAATATCTCTAGAAAATTGATTCCCGGTTGTATTGCTTTAGGTTCTTTCACATTCACAATGACAGCTATACCAGGAACACCACAAATTCAAAACCTTATCCCAATGAAATATTTTAATACAACTCCAACAGCTGGACCAATTATGGGGATTGTAGCCGCTTTGTTTATGTTTATTTTAGGATATTTATATTTAACATGGAGAGAAAAGAAACTCAGAGAAAAAGGAGAAGTATTTACTGAGCCAAAAGTAAAAAGTGAAGGTAATACTTTATCAGATGAAGAATTACCAAATCCATTATTATCAATTTTACCTTTAATCACTGTTATAGTAACACTAAATGTATTTGATTTAAATATAATAGTTGCACTTCTTTCAGGTATAGTTTTAAGTATGGCTTTAAATTACAAAAAATACAAAGGATTTACAAAGAGCATCAATAATGGAGCTAGTGGATCTGTTCTTGCTATAATCAACACATCAGCAGCAGTAGGCTTTGGCTCAGTAGTAAAAGCAGTTCCAGGATTTCAAAACCTTACTGAAGCTGTTATGAACATAAAAGGAACCCCACTTATTTCTGAAGCAATAGCAGTTAATATTTTAGCTGGAGCTACTGGATCAGCATCAGGTGGTATGGGTATTGCGTTAGAAGCTTTGGGAGAAAAATATTATCAAATAGCTTTAGAAACAGGTATTAGTCCGGAAGCTTTTCATAGAGTTGCATCACTAGCATCAGGTGGTCTTGATACACTACCACATAATGGAGCCGTATTGACTCTATTAGCAGTAACAGGCATGACTCATAAGGAATCATATATAGATATTTTTGTAACATCTTTGTTATTGCCTGTATTATCATCTATCCCAGCAATCATTCTTGCTAGTTTTGGAATATATTAAATTATATACAATTAGTTTATGTGCTATGATATACTATAAATTGGGGATGGGATAAATATATAGAAAATGGAGTTAAGGAGGAAAGATTAATGAAAGAAGTAGTAATAGTAAGTGCTGTTAGAACTCCTATTGGAGCTTATGGTGGCGCATTCAAAGATTTTAGCGCTGTAGAATTAGGAGTAGTAGCAGTAAAAGAAGCTCTCAACAGGGCAAACGTAAACCCAGAGATGGTTGATGAGGTGATCTTTGGAAATGTACTTCAAGCTGGTCTTGGACAAAATGTTGCTAGACAAGTATCTATGGGCGCTGGAATACCTGAATATGTAACTAGTTTTACTGTAAATAAAGTATGCGGATCCGGATTAAAAACAGTAGCATTAGCTGCTCAAGCTATTAAGGCTGGAGATGCAGACATAGTAGTAGTTGGTGGTACTGAAAACATGTCACAAGCTCCTTATCTATTGAAAAATCATAGATGGGGACAAAGAATGGGAAATGGTGAAATACTTGACTATATGGTTGATGATGGTTTAACTGATGTATTTAATCACTATCACATGGGAATAACTGCAGAAAATGTAGCTGAAAAATACAATATAACAAGAGAAGAACAAGATCAATTTGCACTAACAAGTCAATTAAGAGCAGAAGAAGCTATAAAAAGCGGAAGATTTAAAGATGAAATCGTTCCAGTAGTTATACCTCAAAGAAAAGGAGATCCAAAAGTAGTTGATACTGATGAATATCCAAGATTTGGCACAACAATCGAAGCATTGTCAAAATTGAGACCTGCATTTAAAAAAGATGGAACTGTAACTGCAGGCAACGCATCAGGTATCAATGATGGTGCTGCTGCTTTAGTTGTAATGAGCAAAGAAAAAGCTGATGAATTAGGGATTACTCCTTTGGCTGAAATTGTAAGCTATGCAGCTGCTGGTGTTGATCCATCTATAATGGGAACAGGACCAATTCCTGCAAGCAGAAAAGCTTTAGAAAAAGCTGGTCTTACAATAGAAGATATTGAGTTAGTTGAAGCTAATGAAGCATTTGCATCTCAAGCTCTTTCTGTTGCAAAAGATTTGAATTTAAATTTGGATATCACAAATGTAAACGGTGGAGCTATTGCTTTAGGTCATCCAATTGGAGCTTCAGGAGCAAGGATTCTTGTTACTTTAATACATGAGATGAAAAAAAGAGACAATAAACTTGGCTTAGCAACTCTTTGCATAGGTGGCGGACAAGGTATTACAATGATCGTTAAAAGATAATTGAAAGGTGGGAAATAGATGAATAAATTAATCAGCATTGATGAAGCCGTAGACATGATTAAAGATGGTATGACGATAATGGTAGGCGGTTTTCTCGGATGTGGAAACCCACATAAAATAATAGATAAACTTGTTGAAAAAAATGTTAAGGATTTAACTTTAATTTGCAACGATTCAAGTTTTCCTGACTATGGTGTAGGCAAATTAGTTGTAAATCATCAAATTAAAAAACTAATCGCATCACATGTTGGCACAAACCCTGAAACAGGTAGACAAATGAACGCTGGAGAGATGGAAGTTGTATTAGTACCACAAGGCACATTGGCTGAGCAAGTAAGAGCTGGTGGAGCAGGACTTGGTGGGATATTGACTCCAACAGGCGTTGGCACTGTAATTGAAGAAGGAAAGCAAAAGATTACAGTAGATGGTGTAGAATATTTACTCGAAAAACCACTTAAAGCTGATGTGGCTTTGATTTCAGGGCAAAAGGTAGATAAGTTTGGAAATATAGTATATTTTGGAGCAACAAGAAACTTCAACACTCTAATGGCAACTGCCGCTGATACAGTGATAGTTGAAGCTTGTGAGATAGTTGAAGTTGGAGACTTAGATCCAAACGATGTTGTAACACCAGGTATATTTGTCGACTACATCGTTGATGGAGGTGCAAATTAATGGATAAAAATGAAATAAAGGCATTTATAGCTAAGAGAGTTGCCAAAGAGTTAAAAGATGGAGATGTTGTAAATTTAGGTATAGGACTTCCAACAATGGTAGCTAACTATATACCTGAAGGCATGAACATATTTCTTCAATCAGAAAATGGATTTATTGGTTTAGGACCTGCGCCAGAGCCAGGTAAAGAAGACATGAGAATTGTAAATGCAGGAGGGCAGCCTGTAACTATCATTCCAGGTGGAGCATTCTTTGATTCAGCTACATCATTTACAATTATTAGAGGCGGGCATGTAGATATGACTGTGCTTGGAGCATTGCAGGTTGATGAAAAGGGAAACCTTGCTAACTGGATGATACCAGGGAAGATGGTTCCTGGCATGGGTGGAGCTATGGACTTGGTTACTGGAGCTAAAAAAGTAATCATAGCTATGGAACATACTGCAAAAGGTGCACCTAAAATTTTGAAAGAGTGCACACTTCCTTTAACTGCTGCACATCAAGTTGACATGATTATCACTGAAATGGGAGTAATGGAAGTAACTGACAAAGGAATTGTATTAAAAGAAATAAACCCAGAATTTACCATTGAAGATGTACAAAATAGTACTGAAGCTGAACTAATTATCGCTGAAGATTTAAAGAAAATGGAAATATAATAAAAGGCTGCGTAAAGCAGCCTTTTATTTAAAGATGGGAGAGATAATTGTGAAGTTAAAGGATATAAATTTGATAGGTATTGCTGGTGCAGGGACTATGGGTTCTGGCATAGCTCAAATATTTGCTAGATTTGGTAAAAATGTCATAGTGAATGATATAAAAAATGAGTATTTGGATAAGTCTAGAAATCTAATAGAAATATTTAATAAAAGCTTAGTTGAAGAGGGTTTGATGGAAGAAAACCAAGTAGATGATATTTTTACGAAAATAAAATTTTCTACTGACAAGAATGAATTTAAAAATTGTGATTTAATAATCGAATGTATAGTGGAAAAATTAGAAGTAAAACAGGATTTTTGGCAAGAAATTGAACAAATAGCTAAAAAAGATGCCTATTTTGCTACAAACACATCAGGTCTTAGCATCAATGAAATTTCATCTAAACTCAACGATAAATCCAGATTTATTGGCATGCATTTTTGGAATCCAGCTCATATTATTCCTCTAGTTGAATTAATAAGAGGCGAAGAAACTAGTGATGAGATGGTTATCAATCTTAAAAGCCTTCTTGAAAACATAGGGAAACAAGCTGTCGTTGTAAACAAAGATGTCCCTGGATTTATAGGAAATAGACTGCAGTTTGCAGCTTTTAGAGAAGCTTTGCATATTGTGGAACAAGGGATTGCTAGTATCGAAGATGTAGACAAAGCAATGAAATATGGGCCTGGATTTAGATATCCAATAATAGGTCCTTTGGAAACTGCTGATCTTGGAGGGCTTGATACATTTTATTTTATATCAAGTTACCTTTTTAAAGACCTAGGGGATGAAAAAGAAGTTCCTAAAATCTTGAAAACTTTAATTGAAGAAAATAATCTCGGTGTAAAGACAAAAAAAGGATTTTACGATTACTCGAATGGAAGAGATGAAGAGGCAATTAAGAGGAGAGATAAGCTTTTATTTGAGATGGTTAAACACATATCCAACAAATAAAAGGAAGAGATCCCTCTTCCTTTTATTCAGCAGTATTTAAATATTGGCTCATGTAGAGATTAAAGTATGCACCTTTTTTTGCTATCAACTCTTCATGTGTTCCTTTTTCAATTATTCTTCCATCATCTATCATCATTATTATATCCGCATCTCTTATTGTTGAAAGCCTATGGGCTATGATGAATGTGGTTCTATTTTCCATCAATGCAATCATAGCTTCTTGTATTTTCAATTCTGTTCTTGTGTCTACATTTGAAGTAGCTTCGTCTAATATTAGGATTGAAGGATCTTTTAAAACTGCTCTTGCTATTGCTAAAAGTTGCCTTTGACCTTGACTTAAATTAGTTCCACCTTCATTAATATAAGTTTCATATCCATTTGGCAATCTCTTTATGAATTCATCGGCATTTGATATCTTACAAGCCCTAATTATTTCTTCGTCGGTTGCATCTAGTTTTCCATATCTTATGTTTTCTTTTATACTTCCTGAAAAAAGATAGGTATCTTGTAATACTACACCAAACATATTTCTCAGTGAATTTTTTTTGTATTTTTTTATATTTATATCATCTATTAAGATTTCACCTCTAGTTACTTCGTAAAAATTGGTCAAGAGATTTACTATTGTGGTTTTTCCTGCTCCAGTTGGCCCTACTAAAGCTACATTCGACCCAGGTTCTACCACGAAATTTATATCTTTTAAAACTTCCTTATTTTCGTTATAGTTGAAATACACATTTTTAAACTCCACTTTTCCATCTACATCTGTTGCTTCTACTGCATCAGGGGAATCTTCTCTTTCATTAGCTTCATCTAATATGTCGAA
>NZ_JBSQIL010000063.1:0-9585 GCF_055108775.1 Soehngenia sp.
TTAAGAATATAAGAAGAAATATTTTTAACTATATAACTATATAACTATATAACTATATATAGTATTCATGCGGGTTTAGGCTATTTATTCATAATTCACAATCATTTTCATGAATATTTTCAATTCTTTTTGTAAATAAAAAAATGGAACTCTAAAGCCCCATTTTTAAGTTCAATTATTTCTTTATTAACTCTTTAACTTTAGCAGCTTTACCCACTCTGTCTCTTAAGTAGTAAAGTTTCGCTCTTCTTACTTTACCGTATCTTACGATTTCAACTTTTTCTATGATTGGGGAGTTAATTGGGAAAGTTCTTTCAACTCCAACTCCATAAGCTAATCTTCTTACTGTGAAAGTTTCTCTAGTTCCACCGTTTTGTTTCTTTATAACAGTTCCTTCGAATACTTGTATTCTTTCTCTGTTACCTTCTTTAACTTTTACGTGAACTTTTACAGTATCACCTATACCGAAGTTTGGTAAATCACTTCTTAATTGTTCTTGTTCTATTAATCTAATTATTTCGTTCATGTGCATTCCCTCCTAAATATTAATTTGACGTTCTTAACAAATTATTTTGCCAGAGGACCGCCCGTACTAGCACAACGATAATTGTAACATATGAAAATGCAATGTGCAACATAATTTTACAATCAATTTTCTTTTAAAAGCTTTATATCTTCTTTTGATAAAGTTACTTTTTTAAACATGTCTTCTCTTCGCTCTTTTGTTATTATTAAAGACTGCTTTCTTCTCCATTTTCGGATATTTTCATGATGTCCTGATATTAATACTTCTGGTACCTTTTTTCCTTCAAACACTTCTGGTCTAGTATATTGAGGATATTCTAATAAACCATTGTAAATTGATTCTTCTTCATATGAATCAACTGAGCTTAAGACATTTGGCAATAATCTAACTATTGAATCTACCAGAACCATTGATGGTATCTCTCCACCTGTTAAAACATAATCTCCGATAGATATTTCTTCGTCTACATAGTTTTCAACAATTCTATTGTCTATGCCTTCATAATGTCCAGATATCAATATTAAATGCTCTTTTTTAGATAATGTTTTTAAAATATCTTGGTTTAATAATTTTCCTTTTGGAGACAAATATATCACATGAGAATTGATATTTTTGCAACTCATAATAGCTTCAAACAATGGTTCTGGTTTTAGAATCATTCCATTGCCTCCACCATAAGGATAATCATCTACCCTTTTATGCTTATCTTTAGAAAAATCTCTAATATTTATAGTCTTTAGCGTAAATATATTATTCTCTAAAGCTTTGCCAATAATGCTGTAATTATATAAAAAAGAAAAAGCTTCTGGGAATAAAGTTAAAACATCTATTATCATTCTAACATTCCTTCGATTGGATCAATTATTATTAATTTATCATATATATCTACATTTATGATAAATTTTTTTACTGCCGGTATTAGAAATTCTTTTCCTTCATCGTTGGTTACTACATAAACATCATTGGCATTCCCGGTAATCACATCAGTAATTTTACCAACTATCTCATTTGAAATGGTAATTACGGTGCAATTTATAAGGTCAGAGATAAAATATCTATCTTTCGGCAACGATACTTTTTCAGTTTCATCGACATAAATATACTTGCCTTTGTATTTTTCTGATTCATTCAAAGTATCTAAATTCTTAAATTTAATTATTGCTAAACCTTTGTGAATCTTTACTGATTCAACGTAAAGTATCTCTTTTTTTTCACCAAGATAAGCTTTCTTTAATTTATAAAATCTATTAATGTCATCAGTTAAAGGGTATATTTTTAATTCTCCTTTTATTCCATGAGTATTACTAACTACTCCAACAATTGTATAATCCATCTATTCACCTTAATTAAGATTTTTATTGAATAATTTCTACTACTACTCTCTTATTTTGTTTAATTGCAGCAGCTTTAACTACGGTTCGTATAGCTTTAGCAATTCTACCTTGTTTACCAATAACTTTCCCCATATCTTCTGGAGCCACTCGCAATTCTATTATAACAGATTGAGTGCCTTCTATTTCAGTAACTTTAACTTCTTCAGGATTATCTACTAGACTTTTTGCAATAAATTCTACTAATTCTCCCATAATTAAAACCTCCGAGCTATTAATTAGCATTTTCTGTTTTGGATTCATAAACTCCACTTTCTTTGAATAATTTTTCAACAGTTTCAGTAGGTTTAGCACCATTTTTCATCCATTGTTTAGCTTTTTCATTGTCAATCTTTATTGTTTTTGGCTCTGTAAGTGGGTTATAATAGCCAATCTCTTCTATAAACCTACCATCTCTTGGAGATCTCGAATCTGCAACTACGATTCTATAAAAAGGATTTTTTTTAGCACCCATTCTTTTTAATCTTATTTTAACAGCCATCATTTCACCTCCTAGTGTAAATTATCTATTTAGAAAAAGGGGAATTGAAATTTCCCTTTTTTCTTCGGTCCTTTAGAAAACTCATTTAATTTCTTCATCATTTTTTTAGTTTCTTTAAATTGTTTCAAAAGTTTGTTTACATCTTGTATTGATGTACCACTCCCTTTTGCTATTCTCTGTCTTCTACTGCTATCGATAATGTCTGGATTGTTTCTTTCCTTTTTAGTCATTGACTTTATGATTGCTTCAATTTTTACTAACTCTTTTTCATCGACATTAAGTCCCTTTAGCTGCTTTGATCCCATACCAGGTATCATTTCTAGAACATCACTTAATGGACCCATGTTCTTCATTTGTTCTAACTGATCTAAAAAGTCATCCAAAGTAAAAGATGCAGTTCTCATTTTCTTTTCAAGCTCTAGTGCTTTTTTTTCATCAAACGAAGCTTGTGCTTTCTCTATTAAACTTAGGACATCTCCCATTCCGAGTATTCTTGAGGCCATCCTATCTGGATAAAATGGCTCCAATTGATCCAATTTTTCGCCCATTCCAACAAATTTTATAGGTTTATTTGTCACTGCTCTAAGAGATAAAGCTGCGCCACCGCGGGCATCTCCGTCCATTTTTGTCAATACTACTCCGGTAATATCCAATTTTTCGTTGAATGTTTCTGCCACATTTACAGCATCTTGCCCTGTCATAGCATCTAGAACTAAAAGTATTTCATTTGGATTAGTGGCTTCTTTTATCTTAACTATTTCCTCCATTAAATCTACATCTATGTGCAATCTCCCAGCAGTGTCAATTATTACTACATCATTCCCATTTTTAATTGAATGCTCTATCCCTGCTTTAGCTATATCTATAGGATTTACATTTGTTCCCATAGAAAATACAGGAACTCCTACTTTGTTACCTACTACTTCTAATTGTTTAATTGCGGCAGGTCGATATATATCACAAGCCACCAAAAGAGGTCTTTTATTCTGTTTTTTTAGGTTAAAAGCAAGTTTTCCTGAAGTAGTAGTTTTACCAGACCCTTGCAATCCGCACATTAGAATAACTGTAGGAGGCTTTGAAGCGAAATTTAACTTTTCTTCTTTATCTCCCATAAGATTAGTAAGCTCATCGTAAACAATTTTTATAACTTGCTGCCCTGGATTTAAACTTTCTAAGACTTCTGCGCCTAATGCTCTTTCTTTAATTTTAGCAATAAAATCTTTTACAACTTTATAATTTACATCAGCTTCTAATAGTGCTAGTCTAACCTCTCTTAATGCCAAATCAAGATCTTTCTCACTTATCTTCCCTTTTCCTTTTAGCTTATCTAAAGTATTCTGTAATTTTTCTGATAAACTTTCAAATATCAATATATGAACCTCCTTATTAATAAAGGATTTTTTTTATAGTTAAATCTATGTTTTGAGCTAATTCTAAAATCTTGCTATTATTTAATTCAGAACCAATTGCCATTATTTCTTTTACTAATTTCTCTATATCTTTTATGCTGTTTTCAGTATTATAGAATTTCTCAGCAAGGCCCAATATGTTTTCGTATTCTATTAATTTTTCTTCTGCTCTTTTTAATGTATCAAAAACAGCTTGTCTAGAAGTATCCATTTCTTGAGCAACTTCACTTAATGACAAATCATTATTATAATACATATCTATAACATCGTATTGTTTTTTGCTTAACAACTTGCCATAAAAGTCAAATAATATGCTAATTTTTATCAGCTTATCCATTTTATCACCACGTTATAATACTGTCAAGTATTTTTCTTGACAGTATCTATATTAAATAAAAACTTGATATTCGTCAAGAGTTATTCGAAAATGGATTCCACAAACAAATCCACATCAAATGGTTGCAAATCTTCTATTCCTTCCCCTACTCCTATCAATTTTATTGGTAAGTTTAACTCTGCTTGTAGTGCTATTGCTATTCCGCCTTTAGCAGTTCCATCAAGTTTGGTTAATATAGCACCTGTTATATTGCTTACTTCCTTAAAAACCTTTGCTTGATTTATTGCATTTTGACCAGTAGTAGCATCTAATACTAACAATATTTCTTTTTTTGCTTCTGGAAATTCTCTTTCTACAACTCTAAATATCTTATTTAATTCATTCATTAGGTTAGTTTTATTATGCAGTCTACCTGCAGTATCGCATATTAGAACGTCAATATTTTTTGCCTTTGCTTTTTTTATTGCATCAAATATTACAGCAGCTGGATCTGCTCCCTCTTGATGCGAAACAACTTCCACATTAGCTTTAGAACCCCATGACATTAATTGATCAATAGCTGCGGCTCTAAAAGTATCTCCAGCTGCTAGCAGTACACTTTTTCCACCTGTTTTTAATGTATAGGCCAATTTCCCAATAGTTGTTGTTTTCCCGACACCATTGACTCCTTCAATTAAGATAAGACTTGGAGAAGGATCAATTTGTAGTTTATTACTATCGACAGAGTTTAACATCAATGTTTTTACTTCTTCTTTTAATAATTCTTTTATCTCTTTAGAGTCTGATATCTTGTCCTTTTTAACTTTTATTTTTAAGTTTTCAATAATTTTCACAGACGATTCTATTCCAACATCAGCTGTAATTAGAATTTCTTCTAATTCATCAAATAATTCCTCATCTACTTTTCTATGTGATATTATCACGTCATCAATTTTGCTACTAATATTTTTTCGAGTTTTAGTTAATCCATTTCTTACTTTTTCAAAAAAAGTTGTTTTTTCTTCTTTGTCTTCTATATCAAACTGAGCATTATCTTGGTAATTTTGATCTTTTTCATAGATTTCTGATGATGATTCATCAATTTTACTAGATATTTGTTTGTTTTTTTTAAAAAAATTCATAAATTAAGCCTCCTTAGTTATTCTATCGATTTCTTCATCATAATCATCTAATTTTATAGAAAGTACTTTGCTAATTCCTTCATTTTGCATGCTTATACCATAAAGATATTCAGCTATTTGCATAGATGTTTTTCTGTGAGTTATTAATATAAATTGAGTTTTCTCCTTAAAACGAGATAAATAAGAAGTAAACCTTAATATATTTGCTTCATCTAGTGCAGCGTCTATTTCATCCAACACACAAAATGGAGATGGTTTTGTTCTCAGAATAGCGAACAATAAAGCTATAGCAGTTAAGGATTTTTCTCCTCCTGATAATAGAGTAATATTCTGCATTTTCTTTCCGGGAGGTTGTATCATTATTTCTACTTCATTTTTTTCTATATCGTCTTTATTGTTTATTATTAGATTTGCACTTCCTCCACCGAATAATTCTTTATATATTGAATTAAAATTGATATCTATTTCTCTTATGGTTTCAAAAAATTGTTTTTTAATTTTACTATTAATTTCCGATATAACCATCTCTACATCTGCTTTAGCTTTTATGAGATCATTTAATTGAGATGTCATAAAATCATATCTATTTTTTGCTTTTTCATATTCATCTATAGTTGATAAGTTAACTTCACCAATTCTTGTTAAATCATCATTTAATTTTTTCAATTCAGTATTTAGAATGTCATAGTCTAAATTGTCAGGAATTTTTATTTCGTAATTAGTTATATCAATTTTATATGTTTCATTTATTCTTACAATCAAATTATTTAATGCTAAATTTTGTTTCTCAAATTCTAATTCAATCTGGTTAGATTCTTTCATCATCTTCGAGAGTATATTGTTTTCATTTTTTAGTTGATTTTGAATAACATTCATTTGGTTTTGTAATTTCTCTTTTTTTATTATAATTTCATTAAGTATCTCTTTTTCAGCTTCCTCTTGTAATTCTAGCAGTTTTATGTTTTCTTTAATTTTATTTAATTCATTCATATGCTCAGTATTTATTTTGTCTAAGCTATTTATAGTTTTTTTATTCTCAGATATTTTTGATATCAGGCTATTTGTATCTTCGTTTAACTTTATAATTCTTTTTTCCATTTCATTTATTGTGTTCTCATTAATTTTAATTCTAAATTTTAGATCTGAAATTTTATCATTAATTTCTGATAACTCCTTGTTAATATTTTGATTCAATATTTTTTGTTTATTGTTTATAGATGTTTCATTTTCCAAGTCAATATTAGTTTTATTAAGTTCTGTTTTTAATTTAGATATTTTTTCCTCTAATCTCTCACATTCCATCAATAAATCATTATATTCATTTCTTTTATTCACTAACTCTTTATTGCTAATGTTCTGATGAGATTTTTTTTGCTCAATTTGATTTCTAAGTTTACTCATTTCTACAGATAAGGAGTTATATTCATCTTTTAGTTCTTTTATGTTTTGATATATTTTTTGTTTTTCAATCGCTAGATTGTTTGTTACTTGTTGTGTTGATTTTAAATTATTATCAATTTTCTTTATTTCATTGTTAAGCTCTTCAATAATGACTTTTCTAGCTAATATTCCTTGATTTTCATTTGCTTTGTGTCCGCCAGTTATGCTCCCGCCAGGAGATAGCAAATCTCCATCTAGAGTAACTATCCTATATTTTCTAGAAGTAAATTTATTGAATTCAAGTGCTTTGTCTAAATTTTCAATTATTATAGTTTTTCCAAGCAAATACGAAAATATTTTATATAATTTAGAGTCATAACTAATTAAATCATTTGCTAGGCCCAATATCCCAAATTTATTTTTATCATAAGAGCTCAAATCTATATTTTTATGGTTGACTCCATTTACAGGAAGAAAAGTTGCTCTACCCTTCTTTTCTTCTTTTAAATAATTTATAAAAATTTTAGCGCTATATTCATCTTTTACGACTATATTTTGTATAGATGAGCCAAGTGATGTTTCTATAGCCTTTAAATACTTTCTCTCTACAATAAAAAGATCATTTACAATCCCAATAAAATGTTCTTTATATTTATTATCAGTATTTATTAATTTTATGATTTCTTTAGTGCTATTATAATAACCATCAAAATTTGATTCTAATTCTTGATGAAGTTTTAATGTGGTAGACGCTTTTATTTTCGCTTGTTTTAAATTGAGTAATTGTTCTTCATATTTCAAAAGATCTCCCTCAGTGGAACTATACTCTATATTAAGGTTCATAATTTTTTTTTCTATATTATTTATCTTTTCATCTAAATTATTTAATTTTGATTCAAGACTACTTATTTCAATACTCAAATTATTGTCGATATTTATATATTCATGAATTGAATTATCAATTTTTTCTATTCTTGATTTTATGTTATTCACAAAAGTTTCAAGACTGTAAATTTCACTTTTTATTTCAGATGCATATGAATGCAATCTCAAAACTTTTTCATTTGATTTTTTTAATTGATTTATGACATTTTCTAAATCGATTCCTAATTTTATTTTAATGTTTTCCAAATTAGAAATTTCAATAACACATTTATTTGATTCATCTTTTATTTCTTCTATTTGTCCTTTTATTATATGGATATCATTTTTATTGGTATCTATAGATTCATCAAGAGTTGCAATTTCTTTTTTTAATCTTTCTATTTCATCATTATTGTGTGATATTTTTTCAATAAGGAGGGATTCTAAATTTCTGTTTTTTTCATAGTTTTGGACTACTTCAAGTTTTAGATTCCTTTTTTCATCAATGGTTTTATCTAATTCTATTAAAGAAGTTTTAAATTCTTGTTCATCGTTTATTAATTTTTCAACTTTTTTTTCTATATTTAAGATTTCTTCCTTACAATATTTTAAATTTTTAATTTTTGAGTTCACTTCATTAACTAATTCACAGTAATTCTTTTTTGCTATTATTAAATCAATATTCTTGATTTCATCAAAAATACTCTTATATTTAATAGCCTTATCTCTTTCTGATTTTAAAGAAATTACTTGATTATTAATTTCTGATATTAAATCTGAAATTCTTAATATATTTGCATTTGTCTTTTCTAATTTTTTAAGGGCATCTTGTCTGTTAAGTTTATATCTTACTATTCCTGCAGCTTCCTCAAAAATCAATTTTCTATTTTCTGGATTTGTAGAAATTATATCTTCTATCTTTCCTTGACTAATAATTGAATATCCTTCTTTCCCAATTCCAGTATCAGAAAAAAGCTCTTTTATATCCTTTAGCCTACATGGATTTTTATTTATAAAAAATTCACTATCACCTGATCTATACATACGTCTTGATACACTTATTTCTGTATAGTCCAAAGGAATAAAGTTGTCACTATTGTCAAAAACAATTATAACCTCCGCAAATCCAAGAGGTTTTCTTTTATCAGTCCCCGAAAAGATAATATCTTCCATTTTTGTTCCTCTTAGATTTTTGATGCTCTGTTCTCCTAAAACCCATCTCAAAGAATCTGCGATATTACTTTTTCCACTTCCATTTGGACCGACTATAGCAGTTATCCTTTTGTCAAAATTGATAATTGTTTTATCTGCAAAGGATTTAAACCCTTGAATTTCTAATCTTTTTAAGTACAAAACAAACACCTCTTATTTAATAATGATTAATTATTCCAACTGCCCTTTTGTTAATGTGTTCGCTTAAACAAATTGATTTGTAAATTTCTCCTATACTTATGATAATCTCATCATTGATATTAGATTTATGAAATCTAATATTTTTGAAATTAAATTCTTTGATAAGTTTATTCTTGTTAACTGCTTTGTTACCAACAATATTATTAATTATATCGTTATTGCAAGATATATCTAATGTTTTTCCATTAGTATTTGTTTTTAAATTTAATAATTCTTCTTTTATTATTTCATAGTATATCTCTTCTTCTACTAGTTGTCTAATAGCTGGATGAAATGGTCCAGCAACTATATCTTTTCCCAGTTGAATGAATTCAGTAGGTTGCAAGCCAACCCTTATAACAGGCAAATTATAATATTCTGAAATAACAAGTAAATCTTTGCATATTAAAATAGTTTCCTCTAAACTTAGGGGTTTGTATTTACCTAAATAATACAACTCTTCTAGTTTAGTGTTTTTTACTACTAAAGTCGGATAAATTCTTATAAAATCTGGTTGTAAATCAATTATTTTTAATAATGTTTGCATAGATTTATCATAATTATCTCCTGGTAAACCTACCATCATTTGCAAACCTATAAAAAATCCAAATTCTTTTATCAAGCTAACTGAATTATTTACATCATTGATGGTATGACCACGTTCAGATAGTAGCAGTACTTCTT
>NZ_JBSQIL010000064.1:0-9495 GCF_055108775.1 Soehngenia sp.
AACTCTAACATATGTTAGAGTTATAAATCGTCCCTATTTTTTATCTTTTTAATTGGTATATTAGCTATTAAAGCAGAAACCGGTCTATTGTCTCCTTCTTTTGTTGTTTTTGTCATTTTTATATCTATATCAGGTATGTCAATTTCAGCATAATTTGAAATAACATCTATAATATCATTTTTAATTAATTCTAAAAGCCTAGGAGATAGGTCGGCTCTATCATGAACTAGCACCAATTTCAATCTTTCTTTTGCAACATCTTTGCTCTTTTCTTGTCTCTTAGAAAAAATTTCTAAAATTCCCATTAAAATGCCCCCTATCTACCAAAGAATAATTTCATCATTTTGCTGAATCTTCCTTGATTAATTTCATCTAAGTTCAACAGTTCTACTTCTTCTCCAATGATTCTTTTGACAATATTTCTGTAAGCTCTTCCTGATATAGCTTTTTCATCCATTACAACAGGTTCTCCTCTATTAGTTGACACTACAACATTCTCATCATCAGGAACTATTCCTAATAACTTTACAGCTAAAATGTCTAATATATCATCAATTGTCATCATGTCGCCTCGTTTGACCATATCTTGACGAATTCTGTTTATAATAAGTTTCGGTTGGTAAATTTCATTTGCCTCTAAAATTCCTATAACTCTATCAGCATCTCTAACAGCAGAAACTTCAGGAGTAGTAACAATGATTGCCTCATCAGCACCAGCTATTGAATATTGAAATCCTTGCTCTATACCAGCTGGTGAGTCAATTATTATGTAATCATATTGTTCCTTTAGTTCATTAACCAATTCTACCATCTGAGAAGTGCTAACAGCTGTTTTATCTTTGGTCTGAGCAGCTGGAAGTAAAAACAATTTCTCATGTCTCTTATCTTTTATCAATGCCTGTTTAAGTTTGCAGTTTTTATTCACCACATCTACTATGTCATATACAATTCTGTTTTCTAAGCCCATTACTACGTCTAAGTTCCTCAATCCTATGTCTGCATCTAAAACCACTACCGAATAACCTTGCATTGCTAATCCGGTACCTATATTAGCACTTGTGGTTGTTTTCCCAACACCACCTTTTCCTGATGTAACTACGATTGATATTCCTTTGTTTCCTTTTTCCATTAGCAAGTCTCTCCTTTATTTGTTTGGTAAGTATGGTTCTATAATGACTTTATTTTCTATTACTCTTGCAATTTCAGGGTATTTATAATGAGAATCTCCCTCTGGAGGTCTTACAATTATATCATCAATTCTCAGTTGAGTAGGCAATAAACTATAAGCTGCTACTACTGCATTTTTATTTCCTCCTAAACCTGCATGGGCAATCCCTCTTAATAGACCCAGTACTATGATGTTTCCTTTCGCTCTTAATACAGCCCCAGGATTCACATCGCCAATAACTACTATATTACCATTGTAGCTTACTTCCTGCCCTGATCTAAGAGTGCCATGTACAAACTTTGTCATTCCTTCTTCTACTATGTTTGTAACATTTTTATGTTCATCAAAAGTTTCAATTTTTTTCTGGATTTGGTTTAATGTATCATCTTTCATCAGAACAAAATCATATTTATATTTTAACAATAACATAATTTCAGTTTTGATATCAAGTGTTAATTCCTCTCCTTCAATCCCAATAAGTTTGCTTCCTCTAAAAAATTCAATATTCTCTCTTAGCTTTATCTCCAAAGCTTCTTTAATTTTTTCGTAATCATTCCCCTCAACATAGATAAATATTCCGTCTGAAACACCTTTAATAGTAATCCCTGTGTTACTCATCTAATCCCTCCATAATGGATAAGTTGTAATATTGTAAATCTAATTGTTGACTAATGAATTCTCTATTGGAAGAAAGTTTTCTACTCCTTTGGAGTTTAGGCCAAGATACTCAGCAATTATTTCTCTAACCATCGGTGCTGCATATCCACCTGATCCTCCCTGGAAAATCACTGTAGCAACAGCTATTTCGGGATTATCATACGGTGCAAATCCTACGAACCAAGCAAAATCATCAAACTCTTCATTTGTATATGGATTTCTTCCACTCCTCTGAGCTGTACCTGTCTTTACACCAACTTTTACAGGAAAATTTTGAAATGTGACTCTAGCAGAACCATCGTCAGCAACCCTAAGCATCCCTTTTTTTACATGCTCGAGATTTTCTTTATCATTTAATTCTATTTCTTCAGTTTCTACTTCTCTTTTATATAAAATACTCGAATTGTTATAGTCCATTATGCTATCAATTAATGTAACTTTATTTTTATTCCCTCCATTTGCTATTGTTGCAATATAATTTGCCATCTGCAATGGAGTATAGGCATTTTGCCCTTGCCCTATGACAACATTTAAAGTATCAGAGATGGTCCAACCAGCTTGATTCAAATAAGTATATTTAATTTTATCAGCTAATCCTTCCCTTTCAGAATTTATTCTTTTTTCAGGATCAAAACCCATTTGGTCTAATCTCCTAACTACCTCTGCTCTTGTTAAAGGTATATCCATCTCAGTCCAACTAACAATTTCATCTATATACTCATTCATCTGTTCATCAGTTAATGTTATTCCTTCTTTTACGTAATATTTGAGATCTTGATTTAACATATTTCTAAGCAATACTTTTGTAGTTATAATTTTTTTCTGAGGATCAGGAACTCCTCCAGAAACCTCAGCCGGTACATTAATTTCGATACCAGTCTTATCATTTAGTCCTAATTTTTTTGACATATCAACAATATCTTCTATTTCCACTTTAACACCAATGTCTTGATTAGTCCTCTGATTTTTGCCTAATGCCAATGTATAGAAATAGTAATTGCATGAATCTGCAATTGCATCATAAAGATTTTCATAGCCATGTGTTCCTCCGGTATTAGTATATATCAGACAATGAAATCTTTTATTACCAACTTCAACATATCCCATATCACGAATTTTTAATAGTGGATCTAATCCTTTCTCTAAAGCAGTTAATGCTGTTACCATTTTAAATGTTGAACCTGGTTGAACGGCAGTTTGTGTGGCTATATTATAAAGAGGTCTAGCAGCAAGAGGGTTATCTATGTCTTCTGGAAATAAGCTAGCCCAATCGGAACTTGAAATTCCTGTTGAAAACAAGTTTAAATCATAGGATGGATAACTTGCCATCGCAAGTACTTCTCCTGTATTCACATCTAGCACTACAACCGCGCCAGAGTTAGCATTTACATAAGGTCTCCCTTTGCTCCTATTAATGCCAAATTTAAAATCTCCCCATTCACTTTCAAATGTACCACCTCTGCTTAGTTCAGTGATTGTCCTCTCAAGTGTTTCCTCTGCTACTTTCTGTAAATTTAAGTCTATGGTTAAATAAACATTATTTCCTGGAACAGGTTTTTTTTCTTCAATAACATTAGTCGTATTTCCAACAACATCTACTTCAACTCTTCTAATCCCATTTTCTCCACTTAATTCCAGCTCATAGCTTTCTTCTATTCCAGTCTTTCCAATTAACGCATTCGGTGAATAATTGTTTTGATTAATATATTTTTCTATTTCATTTTCTTGACTTATTTTGCCTATATATCCAAGTATATGAGCTGCTGTAGAGCCTTCAGGATAATATCTAACAGGTTCAATGGATATAGATATGCCAGGTACAGTTGATAAATTTTCTTCTATTTTAGCAACAGTTGAGTCTTTGATCCCATAAGCAATATTTATAGGCTGATATGCTCTATATCCTTGAACTGACAATTGATTTAATAATCCTAAGATTGCCCTTGCTTCGTAATTACTTAATTCTTTTGAAATCCCATAATTTTCCTTTATAGTTTCAAATGTCTCTTCCATAGTTAACCCCGGTTTTATTTTGTTTCTCTTTTCCCAAGACTTTAGCTCATTAATAAATGTGTATTCAAATCCATTTGAAACGCTTATTCTAGGATTAACCCCATCATTTATTAGTTTTGACTGAGCATGATATTTGATACGCTCATCTTTTATAAAATCACTTAAAATATTATTTTCTTTAGAAAATTCTATTAGTAATTCAACAGGATCTAGATTAGTAGTGTTTCCATCATTTAATTTATAAATAACTGTATTTTGATCTTCATCTATAACTATTTCTACTGGGCTTATCAGCTCATTCTGTTCAATTATAGAAATTAAGATCTCCCCCGGTATTATTTTATTATCATCATTTATTAAGATAATGTTTGTTAAAAATGAATATAATGAGTTATCTATGAAAAGATTAATAAAATCTTCTTCTGCTGTAGTATTAAATCCTATATAATCAAATTTCTTCATTAAGCTTGCTTTATTTTTAATATAGTCTTCTATATAAATTGAAGAGAATTCTTCTAAGACTAAATTCTCTTGCAAATCTTTTTCAACAAGTAAATCATAGGCCATTTTTCTAGCAATAGGATGTTCCAATATCTTCCTTATATCGCTTTTGTTTTCATTTATCAAAGATGATAAATAATTTGCATATGATTGTCTGTCTTCATCATCTGACATTTCTCGTACTTCTTTAGACTTAGATAAAATTTCTTTTGTACTATTTAAAATGTCATATTTATAATGTTCTTCATAAGGCAATACAAATTCAATATTTAAAAGATCAGCTATTAAATCATTCTCTATTAATATATTAATCATTTTGTCTATTGGTTCAATATCATTTTCTACATAATCTTGAACTTCCTTAAACTTAATGCTATTAAGCTCTAATTGAAAATCATTATAATAATTGACTCCATCCTCTTCTAGAAATCGAACTAGTTTTAGTAGGTTTTCGTTTCTGTCAACTCTATCTAAACTATTTAACTCATCTTTTAATAGTTGAACAGTAAAACTTGGTACATTGCCTGCAAGTAATCTACCATGCCTATCTCTGATTTCGCCCCTGGGAGCAGATGTATATATCTCTTTAATTCTTTTATTATCAGCTAGATCTCTATAATAGTCACCATACGCAATAGTTAAACTAGCTAGCCTAAATAGCAATACAATGACTAGAGCTATTAATAAGTATCTTATAAAATCAAATCTATTAAATTCCCTCTTGTTACTATCCAAATTTACCACCTACTCTAATTGAACTTAATCTTAGGGCGAGTGAAGATTTTATTAAATATTTTGTAATATATAATTACTAAAAAAATATTGTAAACTATTTCAAAAGATAAGATGTTTCTTATAGCAAATGAAAAATTAACATTAGCTGTCAAAAAATAAATGATTACAGCATACATAGAATTATAAAAAATTGTTGCTATTCCAGTAAAAAGTATTGGAGTAAATATGTTATCCCTAGTAAAATTATCTTTAGCAAATCCACAAAAATATCCTATTAAAAAGTATATCAGTGCATTTATACCAATAGTAGTTGAAAATAATATATCTGTCAACAGCCCTAGAAAAACCCCAAAAATAGAACCAACAAATCTTCCTTTTAAAATACTAATAACCACAACTAAAACCAATGCTGAATTAGGAACAACCCCAAATAATGTTATGTTATTAAATAGAGTAATTTGTAATATTAAATTGATAACTGCTGACAATAACAAAATTAATATGTTCATTTTAACCTCTTATAATATATACATTATATATTTTTTTGAAATTTACAGCAGGCTCTACAATGATTTTTTTGGTAAGTTCCTCTTTATTTTCAATTACTTCTTTTATCTCACCTATATAAATATCTTTTTGATAAACGCCTCCAAGACCTGAGGTATAAATCAAATCTCCAATTATTACTTCTGCCTCATAATCGAATAAAAAACCTTCTACGGTATTTCCAATATTCCCAGAAATTATACCCCCATCTTGGGTTCTAACTATTTTAAATGCAACTGAATTGTTCTCATCCAAAATTGAAACAACCTTTGCCCAATTGTCGCCTACATCAACTACCCGGCCAACTAATCCTTCTTGATAAATCTTATTTTCTACTTCTACAGCTTGAATCACTGTATCGCCAATTTTTACTCCGTCTCTAATTCCCCTGTCTATAGTAAACACATCAAACCAATTATTTGGCTCCTTGCCAATTACTTCTGCTTTTAATAAGTCATATTCAGTATTTTCTAAAAGTTCTAATTCCTTCATTAGATAATCAGATTTCCCAATTATGTTTCTTAAGTCTCGATTCTCGCTCTCAAGTCTCTTGATTTCGTCCTTAAGTTGTTCATTCTCTTCTTTAGCACTAAATGTCGCAGAAACCGAAGAAAAAACATCATTAACTCCATGTTTTATAGAATTAGCAACTTTATTAAGCGGAGATAAGACTCCCCCAATAAGACTCTCAAACTTTGACATGGATTCAACCCTATTGCTCGTTAGCCCTATTGTAATAATGAGGATAGCTACCACCGCTATGACAAATATTCTTTCTTTGTATTTTTTAAAAAAATACATAGATACCACTACCCAATCCTGTTGTATTTTGAGGATGTTCTCTTCAACAATTCCATACTTTCTAAAGCCTTTCCAGTTCCTAAAGCAACACAATCAAGAGGATTTTCTGCCACTCTTGTCATAATTCCAGTTTCTCTGTTAGTCAAAACATCCAATCCATGTAACAATGCTCCTCCTCCTGTAAGAACTATTCCATACTCCATTACATCAGAAGCTAATTCTGGTGGTGTTTTTTCTAAAGTAGCTTTTATAGCGTCTATTATACTAGTTACTGGCTCTTTTAAAGCTTCATATACTTCTTCAGATAAAATATTTATTGTTCTTGGCAAACCACTTACTAAATCTCTACCTCTTATGTCCATAGAACCTAATGATTTATCCTTAACAGCTGAGCCAATAGCTATTTTAATTTCTTCAGCTGTCCTTTCTCCAATCATTAAATTGTATTCTTTTTTTACATAATTTACGATGTAATTATCAAGTTCGTCTCCGCCTACTCGTATTGAAATACTCGAAACAATACCTCCTAATGAAATTACAGCTACTTCAGAGGTGCCTCCTCCTATATCAACCACCATACTGCCAGTTGGCTCATGAACTGGAAGGCCTGCCCCAATAGCTGCAGCCATTGGTTCTTCAATCAAATACGCTTCTTTTGCACCAGCTTGAATTGTCGCTTCTTCAACTGCTCGTTTTTCTACTTCTGTTACTCCACTTGGAATGCAAACAACAACTCTTGGTTGAAATATAGATTTTTTCTTGCTAGCTCTTTGAATAAAATATTTTAACATTTCTTGAGTTATATCAAAATCAGCAATTACACCATCTTTTAAAGGTCTTATTGCTACAATATTTCCTGGTGTTCTCCCTATCATCTTCTTAGCTTCTTCTCCAACCGCTAAAACTCTTCTGCTCATTTTTTCTATTGCAACCACTGAAGGCTCTCTTAATATGATACCCTTGCCTTTCATAAAGACAAGTGTATTTGCTGTTCCTAAATCTATTCCCATATCTCGAGTTCCATTTAAAAATAATGCCATAATACTCCTCCATTATATATAATTTTTTTCTTTCATACTTAAATAATTTTCATTCCCTATTATTATGTGATCAATTACTTTTATCCCTAAAATCTCTCCAGATTGTATCAACCTGTTAGTAATAGCAATATCTTCATTACTTGGTGTAGTATCGCCACTCGGATGATTATGTGCTAATATTATTGAATTAGAGCTCTTTTTCAGAGCCTCTTTAAAAACTTCTCGAGGATGTACAATTGAAGAATTAAGGCTCCCAACAGATATATTTTCTATAGAGATTATTTGATTCTTGGTATCTAATAAAACAATATTAAAATATTCTTTTGTTAGAAATTTCATTTGGTCAATTAAAATCTTTGCTATTTGATATGGTTCAGAGATCCTTATGTTTTCATAAGGATTTATTTTCTTTATTCGTTTACCAATTTCTATTGCAGCAATTATTTGTGCAGCTTTGCCTTCACCGATTCCATTTATTGATTTTAATTCATCTACACTTGCTTCGGTAAGATGTACTATTCCTCTTTTATCCATGCTAATTATCATATTAGCTAAATCTATAGCAGTCTTATCTCCGTGGCCAGTTTGAATTATTATTGCAATTAGTTCTGCATTTGATAGAGTATTTGGTCCATAAGCAATCAATTTTTCTCTAGGCCTTTCATTGATTGGCATTTCTTTAATGGTAAGTTTTTTATCTTCTAAAAAGTATTTTTCCATAAAAATCTCCTATAAAAGTGAATAGGCAAAATGTTTTTTTAACAATACATTTATCTTTGATATAGGCAATCCTACTACATTAAAATAGCAGCCATTTATTTTTTCTATCAGCAAAGACCCTTTGCCTTGTATTGCATATGCACCTGCTTTGTCAAAATATTCATCATAACTTAAGTAACTTTCAATTTCATTGTTCTCTAGCCTTTTGAAATAAACTTCAGTCAATTCATAATCCACAACTTTAGTCAAAGTTGTTTGATCTATAATAGCAAAACCTGTGATTACATCATGCTTATCTCCACTTAACATTTGCAACATTTTTCTAGCATCAAGTTTATCCTTTGGCTTTCCGAGTATTTTACCATCTTTGACAACTACTGTATCTGCAGCAATTATTATCCCTTCCTTAATTTTATTAGCCACATTTATTGCCTTTTGAAAAGATAAACTCATTACAACTTGTTCAGGATACTCATTATCATTTATCTTCTCAATTATATCACTTTCTACAACGCTTATATTAATCCCTAATTGTTCGAATATTTCTTTCCTTCTTGGTGAAGCTGAAGCTAATACCAAATTCTTCATTTACTATTCCTACTTTCAAATATAGAATTAAAACTTATTCTTAAATTCTTTACAACATAATGTGAAGCAAGCCCAACAAAAAATCCAGAAAAAAGACTCATAAGCAATAAAAAAGGTAAATAAGTGTATATCATTACATTATTCAATATAATTGCTGCAACTGTTACTTGTCCAAAATTATGAAATGCTGCTCCTATTAAGCTCGTTCCTATCAAACTAAATATTTTGGTAAAATATCTATATGTTATATACATCGCAATGCAACTTAATACAGCCCCTGTAAGACTATACAAAAAAGATGTTACACTACCTGTTATTAACATGAGTAATACACTTTTCAAAACTGCTACGAGCAAACCCTCTTTAAAGCCGAATACAACTAAAGTTACTAATATAACTATATTTGATAAACCTAATTTAGCTCCAGGAATTGGTATCGGAAGAGGTATTGAGGATTCGAGAACACTTAAGGCTAACCCGACAGATACAAGTAGAGATATAAAAATTAGTTTATTGGTTTTTCTCATCTAAAACCCTCTTCGTCTAATATTAATCTATTTAAAATATTTTATATAATAAAGATAGACACTCTATAGTTTACCATTATTATTTTTTATTTACAAGTTAGATAGTTAAAAAAAATAGAGCCTGTAAAAGCTCTATTAACCAGCTATCTTATTTTCTTCCTTTATTAAATCATAAGTTACATCTACTATTGATTTAGTA
>NZ_JBSQIL010000065.1:0-9444 GCF_055108775.1 Soehngenia sp.
AGAGATTCAAGAATGGCTAAATAACTATCCGAGAAAAATATTAAATGGAAAAAGCGCAAGAGAAGTGTTTGAAGAAGAATTAAAAAAATATTCATAGAGTAAAAGCAAAAAATCTTCTCCCCTAGGGGAGAAGAACATCAACTAAAGTAAAAGAGTTCACAAGATATATGAACAATGACATATTAACAGAGATAAAAGTGTTTCATTTTAATTTGCATTTAGCCTTATTATATATGAATATTAGCTTTTTATATTAAGTTTTACTTTTATGTGGTATATTTATTAATAAGCATTTTTTATTTGATCTAAAATAAAATCAAAGAGAGGTGAAAATATGGAAAGCAATACAAAAAGACTAGTTCAAGCTTCAGTTCTTCTTGCAATAGCAATTATATTTCAGATAATAGGAAGGACAATCCCTGAAATCAATCAGTTTATAGTTGGACCAATAGTTAACATGGTACTGATTTTGACGGCGTACATTTGTGGAAGATGGTTTGGTGTAGGAGTAGGTGTTTTAACACCTCTTTTAGCATATCTTGTAGGCCAATTAGCTGCCCCATTAGCTCCTTTCATACCATTTATTATGATAGGGAATGCTATATATGTATTGATTTTTAGTTTTTTTATGAAGAGAGGACAAATTCAAATTGTTGTGGGAGTAATACTTGGCTCAGTAATGAAGTTTTTATTTTTATCATTTTCCGCTAGGAAATTAATATATTTGTTCGGGCTTGAATTTCCTCCAAACATAGCAAATGCATTAGCTGCAAGCATGAGCATACCACAGCTAATAACAGCTTTAATAGGAGGAGTTTTTGCTTTAATTGGAATAAACATTCTATCCAAAAGAAAAATTATTTGATAAAGGAAGGTAATAATGAAGAAGATTTTTTATAATGGTAAGATATACCAAAATAGAGGTAAATTTGCTCAAGCGATGTTAGTAGATAATGGAATTATAAAAGAAATTGGCACGAATGATGAAATATTAACTCTGAATGATAACTTCGAATTGATTGATTTACAAAATAAAACTGTAATCCCTGGATTTAATGATTCACATCTTCACTTAGAAGGATTAGGATATAGGCTATCTAATCTCATTTTAAATGAACTAAAATCAATAGATGAAATAATTATTAAATCTAAAGAATATATTGATAATAATAAAATAAGAGATATTTTACTAGGTAATGGCTGGAATCAAGATTATTTTATTGACGAAAAAAGACTTTTAAATAGACATGATCTTGACAGGATTTCAACAGATATTCCAATAGTTTTCACAAGAGTATGTGGGCATATTTTAGTAGCAAACTCAAAAGCATTAGAAATTTTAGGTATTGATGAAGACACTTCAGACATAGAAGGTGGGAAAATTCTTAGAGAAGAAGGAGGATTCCCAAACGGAGTATTCTGCGAGAATGCTATGAAGATTTTTAATAAATTGTTAAATACTACTACAGTAAAACAAAGAAAAAAATATATAAATATTGCAATGGCACATGCTTTAGAAAATGGCGTGACATCTGTTCAAACTAATGATGTTAAAGTGGACAATTACATGGATGTTTTAGATGCTTACAAAGAGTTAGAAGAAGAAGGAAAACTTAATATCAGAGTTACTCATCAATGTGCTTTCGAAGATGTTTCATCTATATCAAAGTTTATAGATGATCTAAATGATTATGAATATGACACAAATTTCAATAAAATAGGACCTATTAAAATATTTGCAGACGGTTCACTCGGAGCAAGAACAGCATATTTAAGTGAATACTATGTCGATAATTTTGGAAACAGAGGAGTAAATATATATACTGATAAAGAACTTGATGAATTGACGAAATTCATAGACGAAAAAGGGAAACAAATGTTGATACATGCCATTGGAGATGGTGCTATTAGGCAAGTATTAAATTCTTATGGTAAAATAATAAACAATAAAAATGACAGAAGACATGGAATAGTTCATTTGCAAATCACAGATGAAGAGATACTAAATAAAATGAAAGAATTAGATTGCCTGGCATTAGTACAACCTATATTTCTAAATTATGATATTCATATCGTAGAAGATAGGGTTGGTGAAAAACTTGCAAACTCATCTTATGCGTTTAATACGCTAATTAAAAATGGTGTGCATTTATCGCTTGGAACAGATGCTCCTGTTGAAGACCTTAATCCATTTAACAACCTGTATTGTGCTGTAAATCGAAAAGATCTGAATGGATATCCTGATGAATCATGGAATGAAAGTGAAAAAATGGACATTTACGATGCAATAGACGCATATACTTTAGAGTCAGCATATGTAAGTTTTGAAGAGGGCATAAAAGGGAGACTAGAGAAGAATTATTATGCAGATTTTGTTGTACTCGATGAAGATATATTCGAAATTAACTCTGAAAAAATTAAAGACATAAAAGCTCTTATGACAGTAGTAAATGGAGAAATAGCATATCGCAAATAAAAGTAAAATAGAGTCTATTTAATAAACTTTAATGTTTAGTTTCTTCATAACATAATAAAAAATTTATAAAAAAACTATTAAATATATCAATATAAAGAAGATCAATTATTAAATAAATCTATTTTATTAAAAACTATCTCTCGATTATAATTTAAATATCTTAAAAGAAAGAGGGATAGCATGAGAAACAGAAATTCAATATTAATTATTTCAGCTTTAGCAGTAGCCATAAACATTGTTTTAGGTACATTAGTGTCAAGGATGCAAATACCATTATTGTTTTTGGATGCTTTAGGTACTATATTTATTGCTGCATTATTTGGACCATGGTATGGAGCGAGTGTAGGTGCAATTACTAATATATTAGCTCCTATTTTATCAGGAAATCCTAAAGACATTCCATTTTTTATAGTAAATGCTGTAATTGGATTAGTTGTTGGTTTTATAGCTAAAAAATATAAATTTGGGACAAAACAAGCAATAATTACAGGGGTTATTTTGGCCATAGTGGCTCCATTAATTGGTACGCCAATAGCTGTATATGTATATGGAGGATTAACAGGTTCAGGGAATGATATAATTTTTAGTATTTTAAGACAATCAGGTGCTCAGGTTTTTACCGCAGCCTTTATTCCTAGAGTAGCAGGTAATTTAATAGACAAAATTCTTTCATGTTTAATCGCTAGTTATCTTATTAAAAGATTGCCTAAACAATATATTGGAAAGGAAAATATTTAATGTTTGATAATGACGAAAGAAGCAAGAAAGTTGTTATTGTCAGTCACTGCATATTGAATCAAAACTGTGTCGTACAACCAATGGCCAGAGCAAAAGGAGCTTTTAAAATTGTATCCAAATATATTGAAGATGGCGTTGGAATCATACAATTACCATGTCCAGAACTTAGGCATTTTGGATTAGGTAGAAAACCAATGGAAAAATTTGAATATGATACTCCAATTCATAGAGAGATATGCAGACATATATTAAGACCAGTAATAAAAGAAATCGAAGAATACTCAAAATATGGGTATGAAATAATAGGGATAGTAGGTATCGAAGATAGCCCAAATTGTGATATAAATGAAAATAGAGGGATATTTATGCAAGAATTATTTAAATTGCTAAAAGAGAAAAATATCGATCTAAAGGGTTATGAAGTACCACTTGATTATGATGAATTGAAGTAAAAAAATAGTCCAAAATGGACTATTTTTTTAATGCTTCTTCTAAAGTGTGCCATGGGAGAACTGCACATTTAACTCTTGCGGGCATATTCGATATATTTTCAAAGGCAACTGCATCATCTAATTTTTCTAACAAGCTATCATCTTCAATTTCCTTTTTTATCATTCTAATAAATATTTCAGCTAATTCTAATGCCTCACTAACTTTTTTACCTTTAATTAGATCTATCATTATGGAAGTTGAAGCTTGTGATATAGCACAACCAGAACCTGTGAAGCTAGCATCTATAATAATTCCATCTTTTTCAATCAAATTTAGGGTAATATCATCACCACAGCTTGGATTATGACCATGTTCAACGAGTGTTGGATTATCTAAAGCTCTTTTATTATGAGAATTTTTATTGTGTTCCATTATTAGCTGAGTGTATATTTGATTAAGATCCATAACCTAACCACTTCCTTACATTTTTTAAAGCATCAATTAATACATCAATATCTTCCATATTGTTATATAAATAAAAACTTACTCTAACACTTGAATTTAAATTCATATACCTCATAAGAGGTTGACAACAATGATGTCCTGCTCTGCTTGCGATGCCATAACTATCCAAAATAGTACTGACATCATGTGGATGTACATCTTTGACATTAAATGAGATTATTCCTCCACGTTTTTCTAAATCCATAGGCCCATAAATTTCTATATATGGAATTTTCGACATCTCTTTTACTGCATATTCAGTTAGCATTTTTTCGTGTGCCTCTATATTTTGCAAACCAATTTTTTCGATATAATCAATAGCAGCCTTTAAGCCAACAGCACCTTCAACATTTTGAGTTCCAGCTTCAAATCTAAAGGGAACTTCTGCAAATGTTGCATCATTTTCATATACATACTCAATCATGTCACCACCTAATAGAAATGGGGGCATATTGTCCAATAAATGCTTTTTACCGTATAAAACACCAATACCCATAGGGCCTAACATTTTATGAGCCGAAAACACAAGGAAGTCTGCATCTATATCTTTAACATCAACTTTCAAATGGGGAATACTTTGTGCAGCATCTACCACTATTATTGCATCATTTTCATGTGCAATTTTGCTAATTTTTTTTATAGGATAAATAGTTCCTAATACATTAGACATTTGTGCTATAGATACTAATTTTGTTTTTTTGGTTATCTTTTCGTATTCGCTTTCTGGTATAGAGCCATTTTCATCTATATAAATATATTTTAATTTTAAATTCTTTTCTTTTGCAATTCTCATCCAAGGAAGTATATTGCTATGATGTTCGGATATACATAAAAGTATTTCATCATTTTCTTTAAAATCTTCTGATAAACTATATGCTAATAGATTCAAGGATTCAGTGCTATTCTTTGTAAATATTATTTCATCTATTGAATCAGCGTTAATAAAATTTTTCACTGCTTCTTTAGCATCATCATAAAGAGAAGTAGCTTCTACACTTAATGAATGTGCTCCCCTATGAGGATTGCCATTATGGTTTTTGTAATAATCTGATATAGCATCAATTACAGATTTGGGCTTTTGTGTAGTTGCCGCATTATCTAAATACACTAATCTTCTTCCATTAACTTTTTTTTCTAATATAGGAAAATCTTCTTTAAAATTAACTTTAATTTTATCAATCATTATATTCTCCTTTCAATCTCTAGAAGGATAATATTTCTAACATTTTCATCAGGAATCTTTTTTATTATAGGATTGAATGATGACTCAACTATAAGTTTCTTAGCATTAAATTCATCTAATCCTCTACTTTGAAGATAAAACAGTTTATTCTCATCTATTTTCCCAGCACTGACAGCATGCTCACCATCCACATCGTCTTCATGGCACATTAAAGCTGGTATAGAATCATTCTTAACACCATGGCTTAATAGTGTCGTATATTCAGCTTCACTGCCTATAGATTTTTTTGCACCTTTTAAAAACTCTAAATTTCCTCTAAATACTTTGGTGGAATTGTCTTTCAAAGCACCTTTGGACTCTATATTACTAACACTACGCATCCCTTTATGAATCATAGTATAGCTTAAGTCTTTTTTTTGGAAGCCACATCCTAAATATATAGAATCTAGATTTGCTGTAGAGCTTTGACCATTTAAGTAATTTGTATAGTTTACAGCAGTAAGACTTGCACCTATTTCTATATTTATTAAGTTAAAAATCCCATTATCTTTTATAACTGTGATATTAGTATCGAAGTTATTGCTAAAATCATTTAATCTTTGTAATTTTATGACATTTAAAATAGAATTTTCATTTACTATTATATTAGTTAACCCATCGTGAAATAGATTTTGAGAATCATCACTATAATAATCAAATATTAAAGTCAATTGAGAATTTTTTCCTATTTCTATTAAGTTATTGTCTATCAAAACGGGATTGTTATTATCTATTTTATAGTTGATGAGCAAAGGTTCTTTTATTGATGTATTGTCATCAACTTCTATTTTAAATCCTGCATTGCTATGGATTTTAGGAAGATTTTCAAGTTCTTCTCCTAGACCCCTATAGCTATTATAATTGATACTATTGTTTTTATTTAGAGCCTTAATCTTAATTTTCGAATCATCTATAGAAGGTAGAAATTCAATTTTATAATCTTCTATTTTAGGGATTTCCAATTCTTTAATGCCTAATCTTTTCCACATCATTTTATCAACTCCTAACCTATTGCACCTTCGAGTTCTATATTGATCAAATTGTTCAATTCTACAGCATATTCTAAAGGTAGTTCTTTTGTGATAGGCTCTACGAAACCTCTTACAATCATAGCTTTTGCTTCTTCTTCAGAAATACCTCTGCTCATCAAGTAGAAAATTGCATCATCACTAATTCTACCGATTTTTGCTTCGTGCCCAATATCTATATTATCATTATCTATTTCAATAATAGGTAATGTATCTGATTTGGATTCATTATCTAGCATCAAGGAGGTACAAGAAACAGTTGATTTACATCCTGTTGCATTTTTGCTTATTCTTAATAGTCCTCTATAAAATACTTGTCCCCCATCTTTAGAAATGGATTTTGAGTTCACAGTAGAAGTAGTATTACTTGCAGCGTGAATAACTTTTGTTCCTGTATCCAAATATTGCCCCTTTGCTGCAAAAGTTACTCCAGTAAATTCTGATCTTGCACCTTCTCCTCTTAAAATGCTCATTGGATATAACATTGACACTTTAGAACCAAATGATCCTGAGACCCATTCAATCGTTCCATTTCTATCAACAACAGCTCTTTTCGTGTTTAGGTTATACATATTTTTAGACCAATTTTCAATTGTGCTATATCTAAGAGTTGCATTTTCCTTAACGAATAACTCAACGCATCCAGCATGCAAGTTATTCACTTTATACTTAGGTGCAGAGCAACCTTCTATAAAATGTAGATAAGCATTTTTCTCAACAATTATTAGTGTGTGTTCAAATTGCCCCGCCCCTGGTGCATTTAATCTAAAATATGATTGAAGAGGGATATCTACTTTTACACCCTCAGGAACATAAACAAAAGACCCTCCAGACCAAACTGCACCATGCAATGCTGCAAATTTATGATCTGTCGGTGGAACTAATTTCATAAAATATTCCTTTACTACATCTTCATACTCTCTTAAAGCAGTCTCCATATCCGTATAAATTACACCCATATCTATTAGTTCTTGCCTTATATTATGATATACTACCTCTGAGTCATATTGAGCACCTACACCAGCTAGAGACTCTCTCTCAGCTTGAGGAAGCCCTAGAAGTTCAAAAGTGTTTTTTATATCTTCAGGAACTTCATCCCAACTATGTTTTATTTGAGTATTTGGCTTAATATAAGTTACAATATTATCCATGTCAAGCTCACTTAAATCTGCACCCCATTTAGGGAATGGTTTTTGACTATATATTTCTAAAGATTTCAATCTAAATTCTTTCATCCAATTTGGCTCGTTTTTTTCCCTTGAAATTTCGAGTATTATTTCTTTTGTAAGTCCACTATCAGTTTTAAAACTATAATTAAGCTCATTTTTTATATCATAAATTCTTCTATCAATATCTTCGACATGAGTTTTCTTTTTTTCCATATCAAACACCTCTATATGCTAGCAAATTCGTTTCTTATTTTTTCATAGCCACTTTCATCAATTTCGTTAGCTAACTCAACTCCACCAGATTTTACTATTCGTCCATTAAGAAGTATATGAACAAAATCAGGTTTGATATATTCTAGCAACTTATTGTAGTGAGTAATTATAAGAAAAGCATTTTCTTCATTTTTAATTTTATTAACACCATCCGCAACAATTTTTATAGCATCAACATCTAGTCCAGAATCTGTTTCATCAAGTATGGCAAGTTTTGGATTTAAAATAGACATTTGTAATATTTCGTTTTTCTTTTTTTCTCCTCCAGAAAAACCAACATTTAAATATCTTGAGGCATAGTCTTCGCTCATACCTAATTCTTGCATCTTGCTGTTGATTAATTTTTTAAATTGAATTATTTTTTGTTGTTCACCTGTTAAAGCTGTTTTTGCAGTCCTTAGAAATTCTTCAACAGTTACACCATTAATTTCTTCAGGGTATTGGAAAGAGAGAAACAATCCCATTTTGGCTCTTTCATGTGTTTTTACCTCATTTAGCAAGTTGCCACAAAAAAATATTTCTCCATCTGTAATTTTATATTTTGGATGCCCCATGAGAGTATATGCAAGGGTTGATTTTCCGCCTCCGTTTGGGCCCATAATAACATGGACCTCACCTTTATTAATTTTTAGATTTATTCCATTTAATATCTCCTTGTTTTCATCATCAATTTTGACTCTTAAATTATTGATAGTTAATATATTCTTAGACATAATATTCTCCTCACTTTTATTTATAATGATAATTATTATCAAATCCCTAACTATTATATACCTATACTTTAGAGTTGTAAACATATCAATTTAGTAGGAATTAAAATTTTTTATTCCAAATATTATGTGTTAGTATATAATTAAATTACTGCTAAAAATAAGAATAATGTAAATAGAGGTATATAATGAGATACTACATGGATTTATTAAGAAGATGTACATTGTGTCCAAGGGAATGTAATGTTAATAGGACTGATGGAGAAATCGGATATTGCGGTGAAACATCTGATTTGCGATTAGCTAGAGCAAGTCTTCATATGTGGGAAGAACCATGTATATCAGGCATAGAAGGCTCAGGGACAGTTTTTTTTACTGGATGCTCTCTAAAATGCATTTATTGTCAAAATAATATCATTGCTAATGGTGCTTTTGGGAAGAATATATCTTTAGATAGACTTGTTGAAATATTTTTTGAATTGAAAAATAAGAATGCACTAAATATAAATTTAGTAACACCTACTCACTTTGTACCACAAATTATAACCGCAATAGATATAGCCAAGAAAAATGGCTTAGATTTGCCGATTGTATATAATTCAAGTGGATATGAAAAGAAAGATACGATTAAATTATTAGAAGGATATATTGATGTATATTTACCAGACTTTAAATATTTTGATGAAACCATATCTAAAAAATATTCTAATGCACATAATTATAGAGAAATTGCTACAAAATCCCTAGAGGAAATGGTAAGACAATCTGGAAAACCAATTTTCAATGAAAATGGTATGATGATAAAGGGTGTCATAGTTAGACATTTAGTATTACCTGGTTTTGTAGAGGATTCTAAGAAAATAATCGAGTACTTACATAGTACTTTTGGAAA
>NZ_JBSQIL010000066.1:0-9345 GCF_055108775.1 Soehngenia sp.
TCACCTGTATTAATATTAAGGGAAGATAAACTTCCCTTAATATTTGTTATATAAGCCCCATTTCTCTACCAACTCTATTAAATACATCTACAGCTATATCTAGCTGATCTTTTGAATGAGCTGCTGTTACCATACATCTTACTCTACCAGTGTTTTTTGGCACAGTTGGGAATACTATCCCAGAAACGAATACACCATTTTCAAGTAATTTTCTAGAAAATTCCATAGTCTTTCCTTCTTCACCAATAATGACAGGTGTAATTGGTGTTTCACTCTTACCAATATCAAAACCTGATTGACTCATTTTAGCTTTAAAATAATTAGCATTTTCCCAGAGCTTATCAGTGTATTCTGTAGATTCCATAAGCATCTTTATAGCTTCTATAGCAGCTCCTACTGCTGCTGGAGGCAATGATGTAGAGAAAAGTGCTGGTCTTGCTCTGTGACTTAGCCATTCATACATTGTATTTGAGCCAGCAACATAGCCTCCAACAACTCCGATAGCTTTTGATAATGTTCCAATTGAAAAATCAACTCTGTTGTGAAGTTTAAAGTGGTCAACAGTCCCCCTACCACTTTCTCCTAATACCCCAGAGCCATGAGCATCATCGACATATGTCATAGCTTCATATTTTTCAGCTAGCTCTACTATTTCTGGAAGTTTTGCTATATCTCCATCCATGCTGAATACACCATCAGTAATAATAAGAATGTTTTTATACTTCGATCTGTTCTCTTTTAGTACCTTCTCTAAACTGTCCATATCAGAATGCTTATATATTGCTCTATCAGCTTTAGAAAGCCTTGATCCATCTATTATTGAAGCATGATTTAATTCATCTGAAATAATTAAATCTCCAACATCAGTTATAGCTTGAATAGTTCCAGCATTACAGTTAAAGCCAGATTGATAAACAAAAACTGCTTCTTCTCTTTTGAATTCAGCTAAAATCTCTTCTAACTCCTCGTGTATTTTCATATTGCCTATTATAGTCCTAACAGCTCCAGACCCTGCACCATATTCCTCTACAGCTTTTATAGCTGCCCTTTTAAGCCTTTCATGATTTGCAAATCCTAAGTAATTGTTGGAGGATAGATTAATAACTTTTTTTCCATTCAAAATAACTTCCGACCCTGTTGGCGTACCTAGCACTGGTAATTTTCTGTATACCCCTTGATCTTTTAATTCCTGAATTTTTTCTTTTAAAAAGTTCAACTCATGTACATTTGACACGTATATCCCTCCAGTTATAATAATTTACATTAGAATTATATCATATTGATAACCTATTTTAATCAAAATTTAGATAAATATCTAGTTATATATGGTCTTAAGAATTCAGAATCGATATTTTTTAGACTATTCCTAATATCATCGTCAATATAACCCATGTTATCTAATGCAATTATTGCATTTCTCGTTAATACATTTTTACCTCTCCAGCTGCCAGCCATCTCCCCGTATTTTCTATCAAACTCTCTCTTTGACATTAAAAGTAATTCTTTTATATCAACAACCCCATTGGTTTTATATGGCTTAAATTCATTAAAATTTGATTCTTTTATGTTTTTATTTTTCGGGCATACAATCTGGCATATATCACAACCATAAATACTTTTCCCCATGATTTTACTTTCTTCTTCAGTTAAATATTTTTTTGTTTGTGATAAATATGATATACATTTCATAGGATTTATTTTATATGGTTGTTCAATAGCTTTCCCTGGACAACTCCTTAGGCATAAATCACATTCATCGCATTTTGACTCTACAGGCAAACTATAAATATCTAACAATAAATCAGTTAATATATACCCAATAAAAATGAATGACCCATAAGTATCATTAATGATATTAGTATTTTTCCCATAATATCCTATTCCTGCCTTATATGCAATTTCTCGATCTATCAATGGGGTCGTGTCAGAAAGAATTTTATACTCAAAACTTTCTATTTTCAATAATTCTTCTACTAATTGATTTAGATATTTTCTTATGACTATATGATAATCCAACCCCCAAGATGACATAGAAATCTTTCCATAAATTGAATTCTCGGTATGTTTTATATTCGAAAAATAAGGAAATCCTACTACTATTATACTTTTTGAATTCTCCATAATCAATTTAGGCTCAATTCTTTTAGAGATTTCATCTATCTCAAATTCTGTTTTTAGACCGTTCATATATCTATCATCAAGCGTTCTTTTTACCCTTGTTAAAGAAGAGGCATCTGTAAATCCAACTACATCTAAGCCTATTTTTAATGCTTTTTGTCTTATCAATTCTGTTTTCATAAAATTCACCCACTAAGTAATAGTAATTTAAAAGATGCTATAAGTTGATATATAAATATGCTATAATATCTATTGAAGCGAGGTAGATCTAATGTTAATCAACTTAAATAAGAAGTCATTTAAAAAATTTGATTTTTTGCTATTAATAACAACAATACTTCTAAGCATCTATGGCATTGTAATGATTTATTCTGCTACTTTAAGTTTAAATAGTACTAGATATGTGCAAACTCAAATCATTTCAACTATTATTGGTTTATTTGCTATTTTGATATTAATATTTTTTGATTATGAGTTGTTAGAAAAACTATATATCCCTATATATATTTTGTCAATCGGTTTATTAATTGCTGTTTTAATATTTGGAGTAGGAGATGACCAATGGGGTTCAAAATCTTGGCTTTATATTGGCTCTTTTGGATTCCAACCCGCAGAATTTGCTAAAGTTGGTGTTATAATATCTTTAGCTCGAATAATTGATAAATATAAAGAGGATATAAATTCTCCAAAAACTTTAGCAAAAATCCTTATTTTTGCACTAATTCCAATCGGACTGATTTTAAGGCAACCTGATTTGGGTACTGCTATGGTCTTCGTCTTTTTCACTGCTGTTATGTTATTTGTAGCTGGTCTTAGGATAAAATATTTTTTAGCTGCTTTGGGTGTAGTTGTTTTTAGCTTGCCAATTGTTTGGCTACAAATGGCTGATTATCAGAAAGAAAGAATTTACAATTTTTTAAATCCAGAAAGAGATCCTTCAGCTACTGGCTATCAAGCTTTACAAAGTAGAATTGCTATAGGTAGTGGTAAATTATTCGGTAGAGGCTTGTTTAATGGTTCTCAAACACAATTAAATTATCTTCCAGAAAAACATACAGACTTTATATTCGCTGTTATTGTTGAAGAGTTAGGTTTTTTAGGCGGGACTGTACTATTGTTATTGTATCTCATATTATTGATGAGAATGATAAGGATTGCTAAAAATACAACCGATGTATTTGCTTCATTAGTAGTTACAGGAATTGCTTCATTGCTGTTTATTCACATATTCCAAAATATAGGTATGACAATTGGATTAATGCCTATAACAGGAATTCCACTTCCATTTATGAGTTATGGTGGTACTTTCCAGTTGATTAACCTAGTCTGTGTTGGAATAGTGTTATCAATCGGACTGCATAAAGAAGGTTTAAGTTTTTAAAAAAAGAGGGTTAAGTATTTAACCCTCTTATAATAATGTTACTTGATTTTTATTAATTATTTCTTCTTCCTCTTTTTTTTCTTTCAAGTAGCAGCTCCTGCATAATGGTTCATATTCCCTCGATGCTCCTATAACAACTCTTTCTTTATCCTTTGTTTTTCTATGACTAATCCATGCATCACTCCCGCATTTTACACATACTGCATGATGCTTTGTCAAATAATCAGCTATGGGCATCAATTCTTTAACTATTTCAAAAGGTCTCCCTTCAAAATCGACATCCAATCCAGCAACGATTACTGTTATATCTCTTTCTAAAAAGTTGTTAATTGAATCAATAATATCTTTTATTTCGCCCCCTAAAAACTGTATTTCATCGATTGCTATAACATCTGGAATATTAGCTTCACAATGAAGTTTTATAGATTCTATATTTTCAACTAGAATTGCTTCAATGCTCATATCATCATGTGAAATAATGTCAGCAGTTTTAAACCTAGTATCAACAACAGGTTTAAATGCTAAAGTTTTATAACCTGCAATATTAAATCTCTTAACGTCTTTTTCTAATGATGAAGTTTTCCCCGAAAACATAGAACCTGTATGAATTATTAGTTTGCCTTTATATTGATGCAACTTGCTTTCCCCCTCAATTAATAGTGATATATTAGTTTCCTATTTTTAATCCTTTTCCTTTAATTTCTACACTCTCAACTCCTTCTATTTCTTTGAGAGATTCTAAAAAATCATAGTCATTTTTGGCTATAGACCTTCTAATAAATAAATCTATTTCAATTAAGTTTTCCCCAGATTCCAATTTACCAATTTCATTTATGTCCATTTTCTTAATGGTTATATTGTTGTTTCCTAAAATCGTTCCTATTTCGCCAATTAATCCGCTTCTTTCTTTCCCAATAACGAGTAAATGATTATTAATATCTGACAATACAGCTTTTTCAAATTTGCCTAAGTAAAGCAAAGATAAGAAAGATATAATACTTGTAGCTATTCCTGCAAAATAAAATCCCTGACCTATAGCTAACCCTATTCCAGCACATACCCACAAACTTGCTGCAGTTGTCAAACCCTTTACTCTATTACCATCTCTTAAAATTGTTCCTGCACCTAAAAATCCTATTCCGCTTACAACTTGAGCGGCAATTCGTGTTGGATCTGACCCACCTGAAGCTCCATTAATTGATACTAACATCATTAAAGTAGATCCTATGCTAACCAATATATGCGTTCTAAAACCGGCAGGTCTATTACTAGCTTCTCTCTCCATGCCTATTAATCCACCTAAAACAGCTGATAAAACAAGTCTAACTATTATTTCTATATTGTTTATCATACTTAGCCTCCGTAATAATAGAATAATTGAAGCATCAAATGGTTGTGGTATAATATGTTTGAGGTGTTAACTATGTCTAATATTTACTATTGTAATAAATGCAGAAATAATTGTAGTATAGAAATTGTCAATATCAACTCTCATGCATATTATTCAGGTTATAAATGCTCTAAAGGATTGTCTGATGCTAAATCTCATTTAAATCAAGAAGATAAAATACTCACAGCAAGAGCTATATTGACAAATGCTAAAATGTCAACTATTCCTGTCAGGACAACTGATAAAATCCCTTTTTCTCTCATTCCTGATGCAATAAAAATTATAGAAAACACCAAAGTAAAAGCTCCAATTGAAAAAGGGGTCGTTATAATTGAAAATATTTTAGATACCGGTATAAACGTTGTTACTTTGCGTAAAGTTCTGTAAAAATTTCTTTTTTAAATTCCAAATTTATCATTAAATACAAAATTATGCCTTTCAAAACACTAGACATACTTATCGCCCACCATACACCTTCAAAGCCTAGATTTGTATTTGATAAAATTATCGCTGCTGGTATTCTTAAAATATTAAATGTAGTTCCAACTATAGTTGGTGGCAAAGTTTTTCCTAATCCGTTAAAAGAGCCTGCAGTGCCTATTTCTAAACTCATAAATGCTTGAGATAATCCTAAAATTCTAAGATAAGTACCTCCTGCTTTTATTGCTGCCATGTCATTTGGAGTAAAAAGACTAAATATTGATTCGGGCATTGTTATAAACAATATTGAAACTACCAGTCCAAAGCTAGTAAGAACTCTTATTCCTTTATGATATCCTTCTTTTACTCTATCAAATTTCTTTGCCCCTATATTTTGTCCAACAAAAGCAGAAAGAGCTGCTGAAAACCCTTCAGATGTCATCCAAGATAATGATTCAATTTGTGACCCTACTGTCATTACTGCAATTGGAAGAGCTCCGAAACTTGCAATTATTCTTGTTATTACCATGCTTACAAATGCATGTATTGTATTTTGAATAGCAGGTGGTAGTCCTAGTTTTACAATAGTGACAGCCTTTTTTATGTCAAAATTCTTAAATAATTTTATATGTGAATAAACAAGTTCGCTTTTTATTCCTGTAATAACAAATCCTAATGTTACTATCATTTGAGAAAGTATAGTTGCCAAAGCAGCACCATTGATACCTAATTTGGGAATTGGTCCAATCCCAAAAATAAGTATTGGATCTATAATTATATTAAATAATAAACCTAATGCATTTATCCTAAACGGAGTCAAACTATTTCCAGAGCTATTTAATGATACAGAAAATATAGGATTTAAAAAATGGAAAATTATCCCAATCCCAATTATTTTTAAATATGATTCACTCATATGTACTACTTCTAATTCTTTTACTTTAAAAAAAGATATTAATTGCTCATTAAAATTCAGCAAAACAAAAGAATAAAGTAATGCTATAAATATTTCAGTTTGAAAACCTGTCCTTACATATTCTTTAGCTTTCTTTATATCTCCTTTACCCAAATTTTGAGCTACATTCACGCCTAATCCAACTTGTGTTATCAGGACTAAGGAATTAGCAAGCCACATAAAAAATCCGGCTGTACCTGCTGCAGCAACTGCATTTGTGCTCAACCTTCCTAACCACATTATATCTGTTAAATTATAAGCCATCTGAATAAACGATGTACCCATGATAGGAAATGCTAATTTCATGAGAGTGTTTATTATATTCCCTTCAGTTAAATTCAACTCCTTAGTCATTTTTTCCCCCACATATTATGAATATCAAATTTTAAGCTCCTGCGATTAATTTTTTGCTGGAGCTTTTAATTTATAAATTTTGTTCAGTTAAAATCATTGGGCCATCTTTGGTAATTGCTATAGTATGTTCATATTGAGCTGATAGTTTCCCATCTAGAGTTCTTGCTGTCCACTCGTTCGAATCAATCTTCATTGAATACACTCCTTGATTAACCATTGGCTCAATTGTTATAACCATGCCTTCAGTCAATCTAACCCCTCTGTTTGGTTTCCCATAATGAGGCACTTGAGGATCTTCATGTATTTGTTTACCTATTCCATGTCCAACAAAATCTCTTACAACAGAAAATCCATTTGACTCAACATAAGTTTGTATCGCATAACCTATATCCCCTAGTCTATTTCCAACCAAAGCTTTCTCTATGCCCAAATATAATGCTTTTTTTGTTACCTCTAAAAGGTTTCTAGCATCTTCTGAAATCTCTCCCACAGGATAAGACCAAGCTGAATCTGCTAAATATCCATCATATCTTACAACCATATCTATGGTTACAATATCTCCTTCTTTTAAAGGTTCTTTTCTTGGAAATCCATGACATATTTCATCATTTATAGAAGCACAAATTGCATAGGGAAACCCCTTATAACCTTTTTGTTCAGGATAAGCTCCAATGCTAAGCAAATATTCTTCTACAAAACGATCCAATTCTAAAGTCGATATTCCTGGCTTTATAATCTCAGCTAATTTTCTGTGAACATCAGCTAATATTTCACCCGCTTTTTTCATTTTCATTATTTCTTCTTCTGTTTTTATTACGATCATATCATTTTCCTTTCTTTATGCTGTTCAATTCACTGATAAATTTACGATAAATTTCTGTCTTTCTAAGCTTTTCAAAGTCCGAATCAGCAATAATCCAATAATATAAGCCTTTATCTATTTTCACTGCTATATCCAAGTCATTAATTGCCTTTTCGTATTCATCAAGCAAAGAATAACAACAAGCTCTATTATAGTAGAGATCAGATGAATTTGGATTAAATATTATTCCCTCAGATAAAATGCTTATGGCTTTAGCATACTGATTTTGATCTATAAAAATTTCTGATAAATTTAAGTAAATTTTATCATAATTTGGATTTAAATCTTTTGCTCTTATATAATGTGTAACAGCCAAATCAATCTCATTTAACTCTTTGTATACAACTGCAATATTAAAATGAGATAAATAATAATCATAAGAAACATTTATGCTCTTTTTTAGATAATATAAGCTTTTATCATAATCTTTTCTACCTTCATAAATAGATCCTAAATTATTTAATGCATAAATATTGTTAGGATCTAGTTCTAATAATTTTTCATATTCTTTGATTGCGAGCTCTTCTTTACCTAGTAGATCTAACAATCTAGCATAATTATAAATAGCTTCTGTATCAGAATTTTTGTATTTTAAAATCATCTCATAACTTTGTAATGCTTCTTCATAATTCCCAACTTCTTCATAAATCATTCCTATCAGTTTAAAAGCATCAGTATAGATGGGATTAATATCTATTGCTTTTTTCAAAAATACTATAGATTCTGACATCAATCCCATCTCGTTATAAATTACCCCAATATTAAAATATGTTAAAGCTTTCTCATTATCATCATTTATAAATTCAATTGCTTTATTATAAAAATTAATTGCTTTGTTTTTATCACCGGCCAAATAAGAGGTTTCAGCCAGGACAAAATAATTCTTTGCCTTAGGTTCCATATTCACTTTCCTTTATAAATTACAGGAACAATTAAATTTTGTACTTCCCGATGAGCATATATTTCTCATTTTTGTTTTCCAAAGGTTCTAATATCAGTTCCCATTTATTTTTTAATCCTTCTATTTTGGCTAGTTCTTCAAAATAATACATAATAATCCCAGCATCTACATAATCTATATTACCATCATCAACCATCAATAATTCCACATAATCATCATGCAATACAAATCTCCAAGGCTGTTTGTTCATAGTTGATGGTGCAAAACGAACATAGAAAAACAAATCGCCTAGCCCTCTACTTTCAAGCTCTTCTAAAGTTGCATTTCTTCCGATATCATTCAAATAAACTATTTCCTCTTCACCCAATCTTTCACTAAATGAGTCATGCGCAAATGGGCTCTTTGGCTTAGGATATCCAATAGCTAACAAATAATTAACTTTTTTAGCTCCTTCTCCAAAAACTTGCTCTTTTATTTCTGAATTGACTTCTTTTAGACTTACCCAACAGGTTCCTATTCCTAGATTGTTCAACTCAGTTATGAGCTTTTCCATATAATAACCACTATATATTAAAGATTCTTTCCTATCAATTTCATTTTCTAAAGCTATATAATGTGGACTTTTTATCATAACCCCCGCATATCCTGCTATTCCTTTTAGATTTTCATATATATTGCTTCCAAATTCATATAGTTTCATCTTTATTAAATACTGTTGAGCCTCGAAATTTATCTCATTTATTATTTCCGAGATTTTCTTGTAATCATTCTCATTTAAATTTTTAGATTTAAATTCTCTTGTAGATTTTCTAGTCCTTAAAAAATTCATCATGTTCATAGTATTTCCTCCTAGTTTTATAAATTTATAGCTCGTTGCAAAACTCTACAACTCGCATATTTACTGCCTTTTTTTATATTGAAATGGCTAGATTCCCCCCATTTTGGGTATATATACAGTGTAAAA
>NZ_JBSQIL010000067.1:0-9320 GCF_055108775.1 Soehngenia sp.
TTATTGATAGGGACTCATTTTCAAGAGAAATAGAGAATATAATTAGGTTAAATAGAGATAGTTTAACAATTTTAGAGTTGCCCTCATATAAGTCATTTTATCCTGATGAATATCAATTTTTTATTGAAACTATAAAATCTAGCATTAAAAATAGAAGAAGCAATATAATAACAGAATATTCCTTTCAGAAACGTTGGATAATTAACTCCATGAAGAACTTTAAGCATGTGTTAAATACTCCAAATGTGATAGTAGAAAATAAAGGAAGATTTAAAGACAAACCAGCTATATTAGTAGCAGCAGGTCCATCGTTAAATGAAGAAATAGAAAATATTAGAAAAATAAAAGAAGAAGGACTAGCATATATATTTAGTGTTGGTTCAGCCATAAACACATTGATTGCAAACAATATTTATCCTGATGTAGCAACAACCTATGATCCCACTGAGCACAACCAAAAAGTTTTTTTGAAAGTAAAAGAGCAGAACATAAATGATATTCCACTTATATTCGGTTCATCTGTTGGATATGAAACCATAGAAAATTATCCTGGTAAACTTTATCATATGATTACATCGCAAGATAAAGTATCAAATTATTACTTAGACAATGAAAATACAGAGCCTATAGACATAGTGCTAGATGCTCCAAGCATTGCCGTGGTTACGCTTCAGTTGCTAAATTATCTAGGATTTAATCCAATAATACTTGCAGGACAAAATCTTGCTTATGTAGGTACAAAACAGCACTCAGAAGGTGTGTTTTACAGCAATGACTTATCAGATGAAGAATTAAAAAACGCCCTTGAAGTCAAAGATGTTTACGGGAATACAATAAAGACAAATAATGGATACAATTCAGCGAGGCGACAAATGGAACTGTATATAAAGCAACTAAAAAATTTAACTGTTATCAATACAACTAAAGGTGGGGCAGACATTGAAGGAGCTCCATTTATGGAATTAGAAAAAGTGATGAATAAATATTTAAATGTAAAACTCGTAAAAGATAAATTTTTAGAGAATTGGGATTTTCACTATGACAAATCAAATTTAAAAGATAAATCAAATAGAATGGATATATATAAAAATGAAGCAGAAACAATAATGAAAGAATACTATACATTATTAGATAAAATGGAAAACTTGTTAAAAAACAACAACACAAAAGAACTCCAAAATATGTACAATCTGCTAAATTTAACAATCGACAAAATCGAAGAAAATCCATATTTTAATACTTTTATTCTTCAGATGAATCGCCTCTATCATCAGCTATTATCTGAAGAAATTAAGATATTAGCAGAAGAAAAGAATCTACGAAAGAAAAATGAGAAATTAATAAAAGAATATAGAATTTTTATGGATAGATGTAAAAGTGATTTTGAATTAATAAATCCTATATATGAGGAGCTAAAAGAAAATATTTTAGAGTATTGTAAATAATTAAGTGGCAAAAGCCACTTTTTTCTTGACATAAATATTTATATATTCTAATATTAGAATATATAAATAGAGGAGGAAACTGATGGAGATTGATAGAAAAATATTTAACGAAAAAGCAGATTTGCTAAAACTAATAGCTCATCCCATAAGACTATGCATACTAAAAGGACTGATTGAAAATGGAGAGAACAATGTTTCATTTATGCAAAACTGCTTAGATGTTCCACAGTCGACAATTTCTCAACATTTGGCAAAACTGAGGACTGCGGGGATAATAGAAGACAACAGGCGAGGCAATGAAGTGTATTATAAAATTAAAGATGATGAAGTAATAAACATAATAAAATTGTTATTCAATGAAAAATAGGAGGAAAGAAAATGGGTAAAAAAGTATTGATTGTTGGTGGTGTAGCAGGTGGAGCAACTGCTCTAGCAAGGCTTAGAAGACTTGACGAAAGTGCAGAGATAATTTTATTTGAAAGAGGCGAATATGTATCGTTTGCTAACTGTGGTTTGCCATATTACATTGGTGGGGAAATCCAAGAAAGAGATCAACTCCTAGTTAGCACACCAGAGAGTTTAAAAGTGAAATTTAATGCAGACATAAGGACATCAAACGAAGTCTTAAAAATAAACAGAGAAGAAAAAACAGTTGAAGTTAAAAATCATAAAACAGGCGAAATATATAAAGAGTCATATGATTATCTAATTCTTTCAACAGGGTCAAGCCCATTAAAGCCACCTATTCCAGGTATAGATGCACCAAATATCTTTAGCCTTTGGACTATCCCGGACACAGACAAGATAAAGGGATATATCGACACAAACAAACCAAAATCAGCAATAGTAGTAGGTGGTGGGTTTATAGGACTTGAGATGGCTGAAAATTTACACGCACAGGGGTTAGAAGTCTCCATTGTAGAAATGCTTGATCAAGTAATGGCACCAATAGACTTTGAAATGGCACAAATAGTACATGAGCATTTAAAATCAAAAGGGGTAAAATTACATCTTAAAGATGGCGTGTCATCTTTTTCTTATGAAAATGGGAAAACTACTGTAACTCTTCAATCGGGAGAAAAAGTAATAGGTGACATGGTAATACTTTCAATAGGAGTAAGACCAAACAGTGAATTAGCTAAAGAAGCTGGACTTGGAATAAATCAAAGAGGTGGAGTTATTGTAGATGAATGGTTAAAGACCTCTGACGAATCAATATATGCAATAGGAGATGTAATTGAAGTAGTTGATTATATAACTAAAAATAAGACAATGGTGCCACTTGCCGGACCTGCTAACAAACATGGAAGAATTGCAGCAAACAATATTTTAGCAGACTATAAAGAAACATACAAAGGAACTCAAGGCACAAGCATTGCCAAAGTGTTTGATTTGACAGTAGCCAATACTGGAATAAATGAAAAGAATTTAAATAAACTTGGAAAAGAATACAAAAAAGACTATCAAATAGCTCTTATTCATGTAAATTCACATGCAGGTTATTATCCAGGAGCATTACCAATGACAATCAAACTTATATTTGACAATGATGGTAAAGTATTGGGTTCACAAATAGTAGGATATGATGGAGTAGACAAGAGAATTGATGTAATAGCAACTGCAATTAGATTTAATGCAACAGTTAAAGATTTAATGGAACTTGAACTTGCATATGCACCTCCTTATTCCTCTGCTAAAGATCCTGTAAACATGGTTGGATTTGCTGCAGACAATATATTAAGAGGTTTGACAGAACAAGTGCTTTGGAGAGAATTAGACACTTTAGATAAAACAACTCATGTATTATTAGATATAAGAGAAGATGTTGAAAGAGAACTAGGGTTTATTGAAAATTCAATTCACATACCACTAGGACAACTTAGAAATAGATTAAATGAATTGGACAAATCAAAAACCTATATAGTATATTGTGCAGTAGGCTTAAGAGGTTATATTGCAGACAGGATATTAAGACAAAATGGATTTAAATCACTAAATTTAGCTGGTGGATTTAACACATACAAGACTATGTATATGCAAGACAAAATGGACAACGAACCAAGATCTTTCTCTGATTCAGGGGTTGTTGAAACACCAAAGAAAGAAGAATATATTGGAGAAACATTCAAATTAAATGCATGCGGTCTATCATGCCCTGGGCCAATCATCCAAGTAGCTGAAAAGATGAAAGAATTAAATAATGGAGACATACTAGAAGTTCAAGCAACAGACCCAGGCTTTATAAATGACATAAAAGCATGGTGCCAAAACACTAAAAACACATTTATATCGGAAGAAAAATTAAAAGACAGATGGGTAGTAAAGATAAAAAAAGGATTGGCACTCTCTGATATAGTTAAAGATGAAAAAGGCTTTATGGAAGTAAATCAAGGCAAAAAATCAAAGACATTGATAGTCTTTAGTGGAGATTTAGATAAGACAATAGCTTCATTTATAATAGCAAATGGGGCCAGAGCGATGGGCAATGAAGTAACAATGTTTTTCACATTTTGGGGATTGAATATTTTAAGAAAACCTGAAAAAGTAAAAGTTGAGAAAAATTTTATAGAAAAAATGTTTGGAATCATGATGCCAAGGGGTACAAAAGAATTAGGGCTATCACGAATGAATATGGCAGGCATGGGTGGAAAAATGATCAGAAAAGTAATGAAAGATAAAAACATTCAATCCGTAGAAGAACTTATGGACTTAGCAATCAATTCTGGAATTAGAATAATTGCTTGCCAAATGAGCATGGATGTAATGGGGATAAAAAAAGAAGAACTATTTGATGGCGTTGAAATAGGTGGAGTAGCAACATACCTAAACGCTGCCGATGAATCAAATGTCAATTTGTTTGTGTAATAATTATTTTTAAATTTGCCCTAGACTTAAAAATATTTTTGGTGTATACTATTTATGCAGAGAAAAATTGTAATCATTACAATTTTATCTTTGCATAAATAAATATAAAAAATACAAGGGGGTAATATTTATGAACGCAATGACACAAGAAAATTTAAGATCTGCATTTGGAGGAGAAAGCCAAGCACATATGAGATATAGAATTTGGGCAGACAAGGCAGAAAAGGATGGCTTTCCAACTGTAGCTAGATTATTTAGAGCAACATCAGATGCTGAACAAATTCATGCTACATTCCATTTTAATGCATTAAGAGATATCGCGGGATCTTTCTCAGTAACATCAGGCGGAGGATTTGGGTTAGGAACAACTTCACAAAATCTTCAAGGCGGAATCGATGGAGAAATGTTTGAGGTAACTCAAATGTACCCTGCTTACATAGCAGTAGCACAATTGCAGGGAGAAAAAGAAGCTGAAAATGCTATGAAATATGCAGTAGCAGCTGAAAAAGTACATGCAGAACTTTACACAAAAGCTAAAGAATATGTAGACCAAGGAAAAGACTTAGATGCAAAAGTTGTAAAACTTTGCCCATCATGTGGATTTATAACAATCACTGGCGAAGAAGACAAATGCCCACTTTGTGGAGTATCTAAAGACAGGTTCATAGAGTATTAATAATTAGAGCGCTTTTAAAAGCGCTCTTTAATATATATGGGGTGATTTCATGCTTTTAGAAGTAGTTTTAATATCATTCATAATAGCACTAGTAAGAGGCGGAAGTTTAAAAAAATTAACTAATTTACATATTGATGGTATAGGCTATATGCTAATAGGTGTAATTATTTATTCTTTCTCTATAAGATATATAGCAAATAGCAATAGTGAATTTTCGACATTGCTTTTTTCAAATCTTCCACTTATATACATATTATCTTTTGGATTGATATTGTTTGGGCTATATAAAAATAAACACATAACTGGCATAAAATTATCAATGGCAGGCATAGTTCTAAATCAAATAGTAATCATATTTAATGGAGGAAGGATGCCAGTCTCTGAAGATGCTTTATTAAGATTAAATATGCTAGATCAATTAAATATACTTAAACAAGATATAGTGATTACTCATACACTCATAGATAGCTCTACAAAATTATATCTTTTATCAGACATAATCCCTGTAAGATATATTTTGCCAAAAGTAATCAGCATAGGAGATATACTCCTTTCTATAGGTATATTTCTAATGATTCAGAAATTTGCAACTTCTCAAGATATGTTGCAGTAATCAAGCTTTAGTTGTACAATTAGAGTATAGATGATTAGGAGCTGATGAAATGGGAAAAAGCTTGAGGTACATAGCTGCATTTTTGATAATATTACTTTTGTCTGGATGCAGTATAAGCTATACTCAAACTGAAGAATTTGATGCCAAACAAAGTGAAAACGTTACCATAGAAGAACCGATATCAACTCAAATAGAAGAAAAAACTATTGAACATATTAAGCCGTATTCATATGCAGAGATAATTTTCGTAGGAGACATAATGCTTCATATGCCTCAGGTTAACAGTGCAAAGACTTCTGAAGGCTATGATTTCAATCCTGTGTTTAAATATATAAAACCTTACATAGAAGATTCAGATCTAGCAATAGCTAATATCGAAACATCCTTTTCTAACAAGGACAAACCTTTCAGTGGATTTCCCCTTTTTAACTCGCCTGTAGAAATATTAGATGCACTAAAATTTACAGGCTTTAATGTGCTTTCTACAGCTAACAACCATGTCCTAGACCAAGGCAGGGATGGTATTATAAAGATGATTGATGAGCTAGAAAAAAGAGAAATAGAATATATTGGAACTAGCAAAGGAGAATATACCCCATATAAGATATTGGATGTAAATGATATAAGGGTAGGTATATTTACTTATGCCTTTTATCTGAATGGCTTAAACAGCAGATTGAATGAAGAAGAAATATCAACTATGTTAAATCTATATGATGAAGATAGAGCGAAGATAGATATTGAAAACGCTAAGAAAGACGGAGCTGAAATTATAATTCTATTTTTACATTGGGGTAATGAATATCAGAAATTAGCAAGCGACTATCAAAGAAATACAGCCTTAAAACTAGCAGAATTTGGTGCTGATATTATTGTAGGCTCACACCCTCATGTCATACAAGATAGCGAAATAATAGATTTAGGCGATAGGAATACATATGTATTTTATTCACTAGGAAATTTTTATTCTAACCAAAGGCAAGAGACTATGGGAAATTCACTTACTGAAGATGGGGCTATACTTAAATTTAGTTTAAAAAAAGACAATCTTTCAGGTAGCACTTTAGTAGAAAATATAAATATAACACCGACATGGGTATATAGAAAGATGGAAAATGGGAAATATGGGTATTATATACTTCCTGTTAAAGATGCCTTAGAAGGTAATCTTGACTTAAACCTACCTGAAAATATCATCGAGAGACTCCAAAGAAGTTATGAAAACACCTTTACTAAACTAAATCTATATAAAAATTGACACAAATAAAATTTATTAATGTATAATATAAGAATAGACTAATACAAAGGATGGTAGCCCATGCAAAGTATAATAAATTCTTTTATAAATATAAGGATAAGAGATATCATAGACATACTCATAGTAGCTTTTGTTTTGTACAGGATACTCATATTGATAAAAGAAACTCGAGCAGAACAGCTAATGAAAGGTATAGGTATACTACTTGTTTTGACAAAATTAAGTGAATGGGCAGAGCTATACACTATAAATTGGATACTTAGCAATGCCATGACAGTAGGAACACTTGCACTATTAATTGTTTTTCAACCTGAACTTAGAAGAGGATTAGAATCACTTGGAAGAAGTAGATTTTTTACAAAATCATTTGTGGATATAAGAACAGAAAACATGGCCAAAGTGGTCGACGAGATAGTTGAAGCAACTGCATCTTTATCTAGGCAAAAAATCGGCGCACTGATGGTATTTGAAAGACAAACAGGTCTAAATGAAATAGTAGAAACTGGAACAAAGATCAATGGCAATGTAAGTGCAGATTTACTCATAAATATATTTATACCAAACACGCCGCTTCATGATGGGGCAGTCATCATAAAGGACAATATAATAAAAGCTGCCGCTTGTTTTTTGCCACTTTCTGAAAGCAGTGCTATATCCAGAGAATTAGGTACAAGACATAGAGCTGCTATAGGCGTAACAGAAAGATCAGACAGCCTTGCAGTTATAGTATCCGAAGAAACAGGGGCCATATCTGTCGCAGAAAATGGAGATATCTCTAGATATATAGATCCAGAAACTCTTAAACAAATTTTGCTCGACATGTATAAACCAAAAAATGGAAGAGAGTCCTTCTTAAAATGGAGGTTCAAAGATGGAAAAGAGGAATAATAATATATCCTTAAAAATTATAACTTTAGTAGTAGCTGTACTTCTTTGGAGTTATGTGATGAGTGAAGTAAATCCTGTTATTAAAAAGGAATTTAGAAATATAACGGTTAATTATTTAAATGTCCAGTCACTAGAAAGGCAAGGCATAGTTATCATGAGCCCTGAAAGTGCCAAAGTAAATGTAGAGATTACTGGGAAAAAGAAAGAAGTAGATCAAGTGCTTGCTCAAAACATTTATGCAGAAGTTGACTTGACAGGATATAGCGAAGGACAGGTTAGAGTGCCAATCACAGTTAAGCTATTGAATAGCACTGCAGATGTTACTGTAAGCAAAATTACTCCTCAAGAAGTACTATTCACACTAGAAAAAACAATAAGCAAACAGATCACCGTTACTCCAGAGATAATTGGCGAATTGCCTGAAAAATATGTGCTTGGAGATGTTTTTACTGAGCCAGAAACCATTATCATCAGAGGACCTAGAAGTTGGGTAAATGAAGTAGATAAAGCAATAGCCACTGTAGATGTAACAAATAAAACTAAAGATTTTATAGAGACTGTGCCTATCAAGTTGATAAACAATGAAGGAGAAGAAGTGTTAGGAGTTGAAAAAGAGCCAAGTTTTGTCAGAGTAAATGTTCCAATACTTCAGACTAAAGAACTGCCAATAGAGCTTGTTATTTCGGGCGATGCACCAGAAAACATATCTATAACAAACATTTTAATAAATCCTAGCACAGTAATAGTAAAAGGATATGATGAGCTAAAAGACTTGACTAAAATAGATACCAAACCAGTAGATATTGACAAGCTTTTAGAAAACAACTCTATAGAAGTTGAATTGGATTTACCTGATGGCGTTGAATTATTAGACCCAACAATAAATGTCATTGTCTCATATACTCTAGAAGAAACGATTGAAAAAAGCTTTGAATATAGAGTAAACGAAATGGAAATCTTAAATGTTCCTTTGGGATTAAAAGTAGATGATGAATCATTAGATGATACAGTAAGAGTAACCATAAGAGGACTAGATCAATATATAGCAAATGTGACAAAAGAGGACTTAACCCCAACAATTGACTTAATCGATTTAGATGAAGGAATACATCAAGTAAGACCTATATGGCCTACTATAGAAAATATAACTATCTCAAAAGTAGAGCCAGAAACATTAAGTATAAATTTAATTCAAAACTAAGGGGGAAATATATGGATAAAAGATTTGTATTAGCGATAAACCCTGGATCTACATCGACAAAAGTATCATTATTCGAAGGGAAAGAAGAAGTAAAATCTAAAAAGCTCGATCATGACAAGTCCGATTTGGAAAAATTCGATCATGTTACTGACCAGTTTTCATATAGGCTCAACGCTATCGAAGACTGGCTAAACGAAGAAAACATAAGCCTCGAATCCCTTAGAGCAGTCGTAGGCAGAGGAGGGCTTCTTAGACCAATGCCAAGCGGAACATATCTCGTAACTGATGCGATGATACTTGACCTTCAAATAGGCATACAAGGAGAACATGCCTCAAATCTCGGGGGGATACTTGCAAAGCATTAGATCGGAAGA
>NZ_JBSQIL010000068.1:0-9265 GCF_055108775.1 Soehngenia sp.
GTGTGCTCTTCCGATCTTTTTCTGATATAAGGTTTCAGTATTCTTTATTGAGAACATTTCTATTTACTCTGTTAAGCGTAATTTCAATAAATGTAGTAGCTTTGATATTTGCATTTTTAGTAACAAGAGAAATAAAGTTTAGGAATTTTTTTAGAGCAGGATTTTTTGTCCCAAATCTAATTGGAGGATTAGTGCTTGGATATATTTGGCAATTTATTTTCAAGAGTGTAGTTCCTCAAATTGGAGGGACTTTAGGGATAGAATTTATAGAAAATTTGCTGATATTAGCCGATCCAAATTTGACTCTTTTGGGCTTAATTACAGCGTACACATGGCAATATGCAGGATACATTATGATGATATATGTTGCTGCTTTATTAAATGTTCCTCAAGAACTACTTGAAGCTAGTGAAATTGATGGAGCAAATTCTTGGCAAAAATTCAAAAGTATTACTATGCCTATGATTGCACAAGCTTTTACTATAACATCTTTCCTTACTCTTGTTACATCGTTTAAACAATATGATATTATCGTTGCTTTAACAAATGGTGGACCTACAGGTATTTTTAGGGGCGAAGTTGTTAACTCTACTGAATTATTGGCAGTTCATATATATAATGTAGCATTCAAATATAACAATATGGCAGAAGGCCAAGCAAGAGCTGTAATATTCTTTTTATTACTATCTGTTGTTTCAATTGCCCAAGTATACAATAATAAGAAGAAGGAGATTGAGATGTGATGTTAACTAAAAAAAGATTGTCTAAAATATTGCTTGCGTTAATTACAGTAATATTATTCTTGATAGTTTTATTTCCATTTTTTATTGTCATAATTAACTCAGCAAAATCATCATTAGAAATTATTACTAATCCTATTGCTTTGCCAGAAAGATGGGGACAATTAATCGATAATATAGTCAATATATGGACTAACCCAAGCATAAATTATGCTTCAAGTGTTTATGCTTCAACAATAATTACTGTTCTTTCACTTTTTTTCATTTCAGTTTTTTCAGCAATGGCTGCTTGGGTGTTAGTGAGAACTAAAACTAGATTATCAAATTTTATTTTCTTGATATTCATTAGTGGTTTGGTAATACCGTTTCAAGTAGTTATGTTTCCTTTAGTTTCGTTATTTAGAATGATAGGAGCAAATCTTAATATACAACTTCTAAGATCATATCAAGGTATGATTTTTGCATACATTGGATTTGGCGCTCCCTTAGCGGTGTTTATGTTTCATGGTTTTATAAAGTCAATACCATTTGAGTTAGAAGAAGCAGCATTAATTGATGGATGTTCAAAGCCAAGAATCTTCTTTTCGATTATAATGCCTATATTAAAGCCAATATTCGTTACTATTTGTATATTAAATGCTATTTGGATATGGAACGATTTTTTGTTACCATCGCTAATATTAGGCATAGGTCAGCCACTACAGACTATTCCATTAGCAATATCAGCTTTTGCAGGCTCATTTGTTAAAAGATGGGATTTAATAATGACTGCTGCACTTATGGCGGCTGCACCAATTATAATTGGGTTCCTATTTGGTCAAAAACATATAATAAAAGGGATGGTATCTGGTTCTATTAAGTAGTAGAGGCTAGGAGTGAAAAAATGAAATTAACGATAAAGGATATTGCAGAAGCTTCAGGTGTATCTAAAGCAACTGTTTCTAGAGTATTAAATAATTCAAATGCAGTAAGTGAAGAAACTAGAAAAAAAGTATTAGATGTAATTAAAGAAACAAACTTTAGGCCTAGTTCATTAGCGAGAAGCTTGTCTTTGCAAAAGTCACATTTGATAGGGATTATATTACCAGATTTATCGAACCCGGTTTTCTCAAAGATAATTGCAGGTGCTGAATCTTATATAAGAAACAAAGACTATTCTTTGTTAATTACTGCAACAGATTTCGACATTGATATGAAGATAAAACATATTAATATAATGAAAGATAAAGGAGTTGACGGGTTAATACTAGTAACTGATCATGGCAGTAAAGAATTTCATAATACTTTAATGGATTTTGAAAAACCTATAATAATGATAGGCTCAGATAGTTCAGTATTGCATATTCCATCAATAAAAATTGATAATTATAAGGCTAGTCAAGATGCTGTACAATACCTTGTAAATTTAGGGCATAAACACATAGGAATGATAAGAGGTCCATTATCTGATTATCATTCTGGTTTACAAAGATATCTTGGGTTTAGAGATACTTTAGGTTATTATGGATATTACGACGAGAATTTAGTAAGAGAAGGATGGTATACATTTGATGATGGGTATTCTGCAATGGAGTCTTTGTTGGAGGCAAAATATGAAATTACAGCTGTATTTTGCGCTTCAGACTTGCTTGCAATAGGAGCTATAAAATGTTGTATAGAAAATGGCGTTAAAGTTCCTGATGATATTTCATTTATAGGATTTGATGATGTTGATCTATCGAGAATGTATAACCCTTCTCTTACAACCATAAGACAGCCTTTTGAAGAACAAGGAGATTTAGCGATGAGATTGATGATAGAAATGATAGAGAATAAATATATTATAAAAAAAGATGATGAAGATAAATTTTCTACTTCTATGAAGTATCAACTGATAGAAAGAGAAAGCACAAAACGAATAAAGTAGGTGAAATATGAATAAAATTCTTTGTGTAGGCGAGATATTAATTGATTTTATCGAAGAAAAGTCTGATGAGAGTTTGAAATTTATTGCTAATCCTGGTGGAGCTCCAGCAAATGTAGCTCAAGTTATAGGAGTTTTAGGTGGCAATGCAAGTATTATTGGCAGTGTAGGATATGATAGTTTAGGAGATTTTCTTGAGAATAGTTTAAAGGAAAACAATGTATCTACCAAGTATTTAATTAAAACGTCTGTACCAACAACTATAGCTTTTGTGACAGTAAGTAAAAATGGTGAGAGAGACTTTATTTTTTACAGAGGAGCAGATAAAGAACTAAGTATATCTTCAATAAAACAAGATATTATTAATGAATCTGATATTGTTCATTTTGGTTCAGCTACAGCATTTTTAGAAGGGTATTTAAATGAAGCTTATTATTATTTATTAGAAAGAAGCTTAAAAGATGATAAATTAGTTTCATTTGATCCAAACTACAGAGAATTTTTCTGGGGTAAAAATATTGAGTTATTCAAGAAAAATGCTTTGAATTTTATACTACATTCTGATTTCGTAAAATTGAACGAAGAAGAACTAATGCTCATTTCAATGAAAGAATCTTTGTCAGAAGCTATTGATGAATTTAAGAATATGTATAATGCAACTTTTGCTATAACTTTAGGTAAAAAAGGATGTGTTATATTCAACAATGAATATACTATTGAAATAGAATCTGAAAAAATTGATGCTGTAGACACTACTGGAGCTGGAGATGCATTTGTTGGGACTTTTTTATTTAATTTAGCAAAGTATGAAAATATGAAAAGTACTTTAAAAAACCGTGAAATTATAGCGGAAATAGGAAAATTATCAAATAATATCGCAGGGAAAATCTGTACTAGATACGGAGCTTTATCAGCTCTAAAAGATTTATAGGAGAGGATAAAAAATGGCAAATGTAGAATTGATAAATGTTAATAAAAAATACCCTAATGGCTATCATGCTGTTAAGAATGTAAATTTAAACATAGCTAATAAAGAATTCATGGTTTTTGTTGGGCCATCTGGATGTGGGAAAACAACTACATTGAGAATGATTGCTGGCTTAGAAGAAGTAACAGAAGGGCAGATATTTATTGGAGATAAACTTGTAAATGATGTATCTCCAAAAGATAGAAACATTGCTATGGTTTTTCAAAACTATGCTCTTTATCCACATATGACAGTATATGATAATATGGCTTTTGGATTAAAACTTTCTAAAACACCTAAAGAAGAAATTAAAGAAAGGATTGATTGGGCATCTGAAATTTTAGGGATTAAAGAATTGCTAAAAAGGAAGCCTAAACAATTATCTGGAGGACAAAGACAAAGGGTCGCATTAGGAAGAGCTATAGTTAGAAAACCTCAAGTTTTCCTTATGGATGAGCCTCTTTCGAATTTGGACGCAAAATTGAGAGTTCAAATGAGGTCTGAACTTATAAAATTGCACAAGGATTTGGAAACAACATTTATTTATGTTACTCATGATCAAACTGAAGCTATGACTATGGGTTCTAGAATATGTGTAATGAACGATGGAGAAATCCAGCAAGTTGATGACCCTAGAGTGATATATAATGCACCAGCTAATTTATTTGTTGCAGGATTTATAGGTGCTCCTCAAATGAATTTCTTTGATGGTACATTAATAGAAGGAAACTCTTTGGATGTTTATGGAATAAGATATGAGTTACCTGAAAATCTTAAAAAAGCTGTTAAGGAAAAGGGGAAAAATGATTCAAAAGTTATAGTTGGGATTAGGCCTGAAGATGTTTATTTAACTGATGAAGAAGGCTTAAAATCAAAAGTGGAATTTACTGAATTGCTGGGTAGTGATCTAAATGTATATTTCAACATTGATGGGAAACAATATATTCTTAGAACTGAACATTCAGTAAATTTAAGAATGGGTGATTATATAAATGTAAAATTTAATGAAGCCAAACTCCATTTATTTGATATTGAAACAAAAAAATCTCTAATATACTGATGGTGATGAAATGTTTAAATATGAAGATAACAGTTATGATATTATGGCACAGTTGAAAAATGAAAGCTTATTTATGATTGGTAATGGCTATATAGGGGTTAGAGGAGCATTTGAAGAGGGTTATCCATCGGGGGATAGCGTAAGAGGCAGCTATATAAATGGTCTCTATGATAGATTAGATATGGTACATGCTGAAAAAGCTGTGGGATTTCCTACTAAATATGATAAACAGCCTAAAGTAGCTGATACCCAAACATGTCTTGTTTTTTTAGATGGAGAACCTGCTCAATTAATCAATACGAAGTATCAAAATTATAGAAGATATATAGATTATGAAAAAGGAGAAACTGTCAGAGAATATGAATTTTTAACAAGAAATAATAAAATAGCATATTTAAAATTTCGTAGACTTGCTTCATTTGTAAACTTAAATGTTGTTTCTTATAGTATAGAAGTAAAATACGACGGGGAAATTGTCTTACTAAGTATTTTAGATGGAGATGTAAAACCATATTCAGATCCTAATGATCCCAGAATAAGTAATGAATCGAAGGATTTAATGGAAATTACTGACATAGGGGAAAAAGATGATACAAGCTATTTGCTTTTAAATACTAAGAACACAAGTATTTTACAAGCTACCTTGGTTAAACATCTCATTTTAACTGAAAATGATTATTTAATGGATCATATTGTTAAAGATGAAAGAGTTGAAACTAGAATTACAGGATCGGATAATTTGATTCTTAATAAAATTTGTGTATTTACAGATGGTATTCGATATTCTGATCCACTAAAATCAGCTTGGGAAATACTAGGGCATTTAGCCTATGAAAATTATCAAACTTTATTAGAAATACAAAAAAATTATTTGGATAAATTTTGGGATATAGCAGGGATTAAAATATATGGAAATGAAAATGACCAAAACCATATCAGATTTATGCAATATCAACTACTTCAAAATGTCGGGATAGACCCATTTTCTAATGTATCAGCAAAGGGGCTATCTGGAGAAGGATATGAAGGACACTTTTTTTGGGATACAGAAATATATATATTTCCAGTTTTAGTAGCAAATCAACCTCAACGGGCTAAGAATTTGTTAGAATATAGATACAATATTTTAGAAAGAGCAAAGGAAAGGGCTGTCGAACTAGGACATAAAAAAGGAGCTGCTTACCCTTGGAGAACCATATCAGGGATTGAATGTTCAGGCTATTTTCCAGCTTCTACGGCACAATACCATATAAATGCTGATATTGCATACGCATTTTATGTTTATTATGAATTTACAAAAGACTTAGATTTTATGGTAGAAAAAGGTTTAGAAGTGATATTTGAAACTGCTAGAATATGGATTCAAATTGGTAACTTTTTTCAGGATAAATTTCACATACATGAAGTTACTGGCCCTGATGAATATACAGCTTTAGTAAGTGATAATTACTATACAAACATGATGGCAAAATTTAATTTAAATAAAGCATATGAATTTTACAAATATTTTTCACAAATCGAAGAACCGACAATTTATGAAAAATTTAAATTGTTAATTGAAAAAATAAATTTAGATGAAGAAGAAATAAATATAATGAAAAGAGCAGCTGACAATATGGTTTTGCTTGAAGATGAAGAATTAGGGATTTATGCTCAAGATTCTACTTTTTTGAAAAAACCACTGTGGGACTTAGATATTGACAAAAGACCGTTGCTTCTATATTATCATCCTCTTACAATATATAGATATCAAATATTAAAACAAGCAGATGTAGTTTTAGCACACTTATTGTTAGAAGAATATGCAGATTATGAAAAAATGAAAAATAGTTATGAGTATTATGAAAAAATAACCACTCATGACTCATCACTTTCTTATTGCATCTATGGGATAATGGCAAACAGATTTAATATGGTCGATAAGGCTTATGAGTATTTTAACCAATCAGTATTGTTAGATTTACATGACACTCATAGAAATACTAAAGATGGGCTTCATTTAGCAAATATAGGAGGAACAGTTTTAAGTGTCATTCAGGGTTTTGCAGGGCTAAGATTGAATGGAGGTAATTTATATTTTAGACCTTCAGTACCTTCGCAATGGGAAGGATACAGTTTTAAAATAAGTTTTCGAAATTGTTTAGTTGAAATTGATGTAAGAAGGGAAATACTAATAAAACTACTTGAGGGAGATTATTTGAATTTATTCATATACGATAAAGGATATAAACTAAAAAAAGGGGAAGAGCTTAGGGTTGCGATAATGGAGGTTAATAAAGATGATTGATTTTGATGGAATAGTATTCGACTTAGATGGAGTCATAACTGAAACATCGATAGCACATTTTATTGCATGGAAAGAATTGGCTAATGAGATGGGTTTTGATATTCCTGACGAAGTAATGGATAAGGTTAGAGGGATACCGAGAATGGAAGCATTAGATATAGTCCTAAGCTACAATAAAAATATAAAAGTAAAAGATATTAAAGAAAAAGAAAAATTAGCAAATAGAAAGAATCAAATATATCTAAATAAAATCTTGCATTATAACGAATCAAATCTAAACGAAGGGGTGATAGAACTATTTGAGTTTTTAAAAAAACATAAAAAAAGAATTGCATTGGCATCATCAAGTCTTAATGCAAAAAAATTACTTAAAGTATTAAAAATAGAGAAATATTTTGATGCAGTAGTTGACCCCACTAGCATAAAACAGGGAAAACCAGCACCAGATATTTTTTTGAAAGCTTGTATTTTACTAGATCTTCCTCCTAATAAATGTGTTGGTGTCGAAGATTCTCAAGCAGGAATCGAGAGCATAATTAGAGCAGGATTAACTCCAATTGGGATAGGAGAAAACATTGAATGTGAGATTAAATTTAAAAACATAAAAGAGTTTTATGAGTTTTTAACAAAACACTCCATTGATTAATAATTTTAAAATGAGGGAATATATAATATGACAGTTTTTTAAGGGGTGTTTAATTTGTCTGATGCTGGCTCTAATATAACAAGTAGGTTATTATTAATATTTTTTTTGACATTAGTAAATGCGTTTTTTTCAGCTTCAGAGATGGCTATGGTATCTTTAGACAAATATAAATTAAGCTCTAAAGCTGAAGATGGAGATCAAAAGGCTAGATTAATTCTCAATTTATTAGAAGAACCGTCAAAGTTTTTATCAGCCATTCAAGTAGGAATTACTTTTGCGGGGTTTTTTTCTTCGGCTTCAGCAGCTGTTAGTATTTCTAAATTATTAGGAGATTTCTTATACAGTTTGTCTATACCATTTGCGCAGGATATAGCATTTGTAATAATAACAATACTTCTCTCGTATTTAAGCTTAGTATTTGGTGAATTAGTCCCAAAGAGAATTGCACTTAAAAATCCAGAAAGATTTGCGATGTTTTCAGTTAAACCAATATCAAGTTTTTCTAAAATTATGAAACCATTCGTGAATTTTTTATCATTTTCAACAAATAAAATTTTACAATTAATTGGTTTTAACGATGAAGACATTGAGCAGAAAATTACTATAGAAGAGATAAGCTCTCTAATCGAAGTTGGACATGAACAAGGGGTTATAAATCCAATAGAACGTGATATGATAAAGAGCGTTATAAGCTTTGACAACAGCAAAGCTTCTGAGATAATGACGCCTCGGACAGAAGTTTTTATGATTGATGTCAATAAAAATATAAATGAATATATAGATGAACTTTTAAATTTAAAATACTCTAGGATACCAGTATATAAAGAAGATATAGACAACATAATAGGGATTCTTTATATTAAAGATTATCTTTTAGAAGCATATAAAAACGGGTTTTTGAATGTAAATATTGAAAACATAGTGAGAGAACCGTATTTTGTACCTGAAAATAAGCCTATAGATGAACTATTTGTAGATATGAAACGGAAAAAAGTCCATATGTCTATATTAATAGATGAATATGGAGGATTTTCAGGAATTGTCACTATGGAAGATTTAATTGAAGAGATTGTGGGGGATATTGATGATGAGTACGATTTTGATGAACCAGACATAATTCAATTATCAGAAAATGTTTACTCAGTCCATGGGTCTACTTCAATAAAAGAAATTAACAATATATTAGAACTAAATATAGATGAAGAGAATGAGATATATGATACCATTGGAGGTTTTTTAATTTATAAATTAGGTTATATACCTGATGAAAATTCAATTATATCAATCAAAGAAGAAGATGCTATTTTTACTATTGAAGAAGTAATAGATAAAAAGATTGAAAAAGTTAAAATAGAATTATTAAAAGAAAAAAAGTCAGCGCATTTAGAAGAGTAATAATTTTGGATGCGCTGACTTTTTTTCTTTTAATATTAATTAAGAAGTTAGTTAAAAATATAACTAATATTTAAAATTATCTGAAAAAATATAGACAAATATTAGATTTTATATTAATATATTTTCATAGCAATGTAAAACTATAAAGGTGAACAGTGCTAAATAATATAGGTAGTTGCAGAATACAAAATTAAAAATATATAGAGTTATCCACAGCTAAAATTAAAAATTAATAGATTCTGCAATAAATTTTGCAACTAAACAATT
>NZ_JBSQIL010000069.1:0-9227 GCF_055108775.1 Soehngenia sp.
AAGCACGTTCGCAATAAGCACAAATTAGAACTAAATGAGAAGTTACTTGTTCATTTGAGTTATAACAATGGCCAACATTTCTATTTAAATTTGATGTATGTAAATTTAAATTATTAGATATAATGAGGCCATTGTTTTTTTTAAATACCTAACGAGTCAATAATATAAATCATTCTTAGAATACCATTCTAATCTATTTTTTATTAAACTTCAGATAAATTGAAACATATATAATAAGCATAGTGGCAAATACAATATATTTTATATAATTATTTATATTTTCCATAAGCAAAACTGATATATATACACCTGCCATGATAACTATTAATAAAATCAATGTAGGTCTTAAACTTGGCCAATCTTTAACCCTATTAAAATACTTGTATCTTATTAAAACAAGTAAAAATCCCCAAACAATAGTAGAGACTAAAGCAATAATATCATAATGATGAATTAAAGAAATAGATATAAATATTATGTACACAATATTTATAATAAAGTTTATTACAGTAAATTTGTTTTTATTATTAATTTTCATCTGCCTTCACTCACATAAATTAAATTTGACATAAAACCACCATAAACTTGATATTGTAGTGCTCTAGATATGTTACTAATTTTCCGCCAATATTGCTTGGCACTTGGCACAGGAATATATTCTAATCTTTCAATGCTTCATCTGTTATGTCATTTGAAAATGAGATGCTGATGAAAATGCCATAAAAACCATTAATAAGCTTAGTGTGATACTAAAGATTTGTTTTGATTTTAATATAAACATCATGATATCCCTCCATATAATCTAATTATATTCGAATATAATTAGATTATATCAATAAACTAATGTTAATACAAATATTGGTCAAATGTAAAACTAAATTAGACTTTGTAAAGTTAAATTAGACCCTAAAGTTTGTAAGACTAAATTAGACTCTAAATTAAAAAGAGGTCTAATTTAGTTTTACAAGTGCGCTGTTAATACAAATATTTATAACCATAATAATTTATATTGACAAGCGGATGACAAAGATATATTATAATAGCAGAGTATCTTCAGGGCGAGGTGCAATTCCTCACCGGTGGTAAAGCCCACGAGCCGAAAGGTTGATCTGGTGAAATTCCAGAGCCGACAGTATAGTCTGGATGAAAGAAGATTTTATTCGATTTGTGCCCCGAAGATTGCTTCGGGGATTTTTTATTCCCGAAGTAATTTTAAATTATGGAGGGATTTTATGTACACTTTAAGCAAAGACATGTGGAAAACAAAGACTTTAACAAAGCTTGCAGTATTGGGAGTATTAGCATTTGTATTAATGCTTTTTGAATTTCCTTTAGTATGGCTTGCACCACCATTTTTAAAGCTTGATATTTCTGATTTGCCTGCATTACTAGGTTCTTTTGCACTAGGACCCATGGCTGGAGTAATTGTACAACTCTTAAAGAATTTACTTTTTATGGCAATAAGGGGTTCATCTTCTGCTGGAGTTGGTGAGTTGGCTAATTTTATAGTTGGAAGTGTATTTGCATATACTGCAGGAGCTATTTATTTCAAGAAGAAGACTATGAATAGAGCTGTTTTAGGGCTAGCATCTGGTACTTTAATGATGACTTTAATTATTACATTTGCGAACTACTTCTTTTTATTCCCAATGTATGCCAGAGTATATGGACTTTCAATAGAGACTTTAGTTGAAATGGGAACAGCTATTAATTCTAATATAGTTGATTTAAAAACAATGATGGTTTATGCTATAGTTCCTTTCAATTTATTGAAAGGGATACTAGTAAGTGCAATAACAATACTTGTTTATAAGCGCCTCTCCCCAATATTGCATAAATAAGAGAAAAAGTCAGTGCCTTAAGGCACTGACTTTTTAATGAACTTTGTTTGAAGAATAATTTATATTTTGCTATAATTAGATGACAATATTTTATGGAGATTAAAAAAATGGAGATAGTTTTTAAGAATTTAAATGAAGTTGAAAAATTTGGTGAAAAACTTGGTTCATTATTAAATGAAGGGGACATAATCTGTCTTAATGGTGATTTAGGGGCAGGAAAGACTACTCTAACTCAAGCAATAGGAAGAGGCCTTAAAGTGAAAGACTATATTACAAGTCCAACTTTCACAATAATAAATGAATATGAGGGAAAATTACCATTATATCATTTCGACATCTATAGACTCGATAATGAAGAAGATTTAAGTTTATTAGGTGCTGAAGATTATTTTTATTCAAACGGAGTATGTGTAATTGAATGGGCTGATAATGCAAGGAATATACTGCCGAAGGAAAGATTGGATATTTGGATTTATATAGAAGATGAAAACATAAGGAAGTATGATTTAATTCCTCATGGAAAAAGGTACATTAAATTACTGGAGGAGCTACTTAAATGAAAATATTAGGTATGGATACATCGACTTTGATGACAACTGTGGCTATAACTGAAGATAAGAAACTTTTAGGAGAATATTCTTTATCTGTTGATATGAGTCATTCGGAAATGTTAGTGCCAATGATAAAAAATGTATTAGATAGTTTAAAAATCAAGATAGATGATATTGATCTATATGCAATCTCAATTGGGCCAGGTTCATTTACAGGATTAAGGATTGCTTTAGCAACAGCAAAAGGATTTGCTTTAGCTCAAAAAAAACCAGTTATTGGAGTATCGACACTTGAAGTCTTAGCTTATAATGTTTGCTCAAAATCATACATAGTACCTATGCTTGATGCAAGAAAAGACAGGGTATTCTCTGGGATATATAAATGGGAAGAGAACAAATTAGTTGTTATAAAACCAGATGATGCTCTAGAAATTGAAGAGTATTGCAAATATCTTAATAAAAATTATGATAAACTTTATGTAAATGGGAATGGTAGCATCACATATAAAGCTATAATAGAAAAGATTTTAGGAGAGAAAGTTACTTTCACTCCATATAATCTAAATTATATAAGAGCTAGTAGCATTTGTGAGATTGCTTATGAGAGATTTAAAGAAGGATTAATCGATGATGTAGACAATTTAAAACCAGTATATTTAAGAGAATCTCAAGCTGAAAGACAGTTTTCAAAGGGAGAATAGAATGAAAGTTACAATCAGACAAATGGAATCAAAAGACTTAATGGAAGTTTATGACATAGAGAAAGAATCTTTCTCAATACCTTGGAGTTACGAAGCATTAAAGAAAGAGGTTGAAGAAAACTTATTGGCGCTATATATTGTTGCTGAAATAGATGAAAAAATAGTTGGTTATTTAGGCATGTGGAAAATAATGGATGAAGCTCATATAACAAACATTGCTGTAAAAAAAGAGTATAGAGGTCAAGGTATTGGGGATTATTTAATTTTAGCAATAATAGATTATTGTGATAAACACAATATACCAAATATCACCTTAGAGGTAAGAAAATCTAATGAAGTCGCTATAAATTTATATAAAAAACATGGATTTAGCGAATGTGGGATTAGACCAAAATATTATATTGATGACGATGAAGATGCTTTGATAATGTGGCGAAGAAAATAGAGGTGAAATATGAAGACATTGGCGATAGAAACTTCCTGCGATGAAACTTCAATAGCTGTAATCGAAGATGGAAGAAAAATACTTTCAAATATAATTTCAACACAGATAGAAACTCACAGAAAATTTGGAGGGGTAGTACCAGAAATAGCATCGAGAATGCATGTTGAAAATATTACAAAGATTATGCAAATAGCATTAGATGATGCAAAAGTCAATTTAAGTGAAATTGATTTTATATCAGTTACAAAAGGACCAGGTTTAGTAGGAGCATTACTTGTAGGGGTATCATTTGCAAAAGCTTTAGCTTATAGCTTAGACATACCTTTAGTTGGAGTAAATCATATAGAAGGGCATATTTGTGCAAATTATTTATCATATGAGGATGTAGAACCGCCTTTCATAGCTCTAGTTATTTCTGGAGGGCACACATATTTAGTGGAAGTTATTGGATATGACAAATATAATGTAATCGGAAGAACAAGAGATGATGCAGTCGGAGAAGCTTTTGATAAAGTTGCTAGAGCTTTGGGATTAGCGTATCCTGGTGGGCCTCTTATAGATAAATTAGCAAAAAACGGAAATCCACAAGCAATAAACTTTCCTAGAATATATTTAGAAGAAAATAGTTATGACTTTAGCTTCAGTGGACTTAAGACAGCAGTATTAAATTATTTAAACCAAAAGAAATTAAAGGATGAAGAAATTTGTGTTGAAGATGTAGCTGCTAGTTTTCAAATGGCTATAATAGAAGTTCTGTGTGAAAAAACATTCAGATTGCTTAAAGAGAAAAAAATGAACAAACTGGTAATAGCTGGAGGTGTAGCAGCAAATAGTGCTATAAGAGATATATTTAATCAAAAATCATTAGAAAACAATATTAAGCTTTATATACCAAAGATAAATCTTTGTACAGACAATGCTGCAATGATTGGTTCAGCAGGATATTATAGTTATATTGCTGGGAATAAATCTACTCTAGACTTAAAGGTAAATGCTAATTTGAGCCTGTAAAGGATGGGAAACCATCCTTTAAGAGAGCTCTATCCATTTATCATACAATTCATTCAGATTTTTTTCAATTGTTTCCCTTTTATTTGACAGACTAAGAGCTTTTTCATGATCATCATAAGTATTTGGATCAGCTAAAATCATATCTATTTCATTCAACTTTTGTTCTAATTCAGAAATCTCTCTTTCCAATAGTTTTTGTTTTTCTTTTAGCTTTTTTTCCTTAAGCATTAACTCTTTTTCTTTCTTTTTCTCAAGTTTTAGCTGTGTTTTTGTTTTTTCTTCTTCTGCTGGAATATCTTCTGTTAATTCTTTTTTCTTTTCCAAGTAGTAATCATAGTTTCCAAGATACTCAAAAATACCTTCTTCTGTGAGTTCATAAATTTTAGTCGCAATCTGGTTTAGAAAATATCTATCATGTGATATTACCAATACAGTCCCTGAGTACATATTCAAAGCATCTTCTAAAACTTCTTTAGAATCAATATCTAAATGGTTGGTAGGTTCATCCATTAGTAAAAAATTAGCATCAGAAAGCATAAGTTTTAATAATGATAGTCTTGCCTTTTCTCCACCACTCAAAGATGATACCTCTTTAAATAAATCATCGCCAATGAAAAGAAATCTACTCAAATATGACCTTACTTGGAAATGAGTTAAATAGGGATAAGAATCCCAGATTTCGTCAATTACTGTCTTATCATCTGAAAGATGAGACATTTCCTGATCAAAGTAACCTGCTTTAACATTTTTGCCTAAAAACACTTCTCCTCTATCTGATGGCATTTTACCCAATAATATTTTGAAAAGAGTTGTTTTTCCAATTCCATTAGGACCAATTAGACCAACCTTTTCACCTCTATATATACTTAATGAAATGTCTTTGAAAATTGTTTTACCATCGAAACTTTTAGATATGTTTTCAGCCAATAAAACATCCCTACCTGAAGTAACACTCGTTTCAAAGGTTAGAGATAATTTCTTATTGGTTTCTACCTTATCTAAGACTTTTATTTTATTGAGCATTTTTTGTCGACTTCTAGCTTGTTTTATATATCTTTCATCACCATATTGCATATATCTTTCAATGATTTCTTGCTGTCTTTTTATCTCCTTTTGCTGATCTTCATATTGTTTTTTAAGAATTTCGATGTCTTTTTTTCTCTGTTGCATAAATTTTGTATAATTTGAATTGTATATATACAATTTTTGATTTTCCAAATAAAAGACTCTATTTACAACTTTATCAAGAAAATATCTATCATGAGAAATCAATATAAGTGCCTTATTATAATCTTTTATAAAATTTTCCAACCATTCGATAGATTCTATATCTAAATGATTTGTAGGCTCATCTAGCAATAAAATATCTGGCTTCTCCAATAATAGCTTAGCTAATGCTACCCTAGATTTTTGACCACCACTTAATATATTTATAGTTTTATCAAAATCCTCATCTTCAAAACCCAAACCCTTTAGAACACCTTTTATCTCAGATTTAAAGCCATATCCGTTTCTGTTGTTAAATTCCTCTAGAAGATATCCATATTCTTTCAGATATTGCTCATAAGACTGATCTGAATTATCACTTTTTCTGGATATTTCTTCTGCCAAAAAATTGATTCTTTTCTCCATCTCTATGATATCTTCAAAAACAGTCAAACACTCTTCAAAAATAGTTTTGCTAGAATTAACCATTGTTTGTTGTTTTAAATAGCCAATTTTCATTGTGGATTTAATAAATATTTCACCACTATCAGGTTCTAAATTTTTAGAAATAATTTCAAACAATGTAGTTTTTCCTGCTCCGTTTAAGCCGAGCAAACCTATTTTATCTTTTTCATCAACAAAAAAAGAAACATTATCAAGTATTTTTTTGTCTATAAATGATTTTGTTATATTTGAAGCTGAAAGCACTAGCATATTAATCCCTCCGACCAATACATTTTAACATAATAAATAATTATTATAAATAGTTATACAAATTGAAGATTTTTGTTATAAAAAAATTTTTTATTATGTTATCATTATTTTGGGAGGAATAGACATGATAATCTTAATAATAAGAAATTTATTAAGCTGTATTGGGATCATAATGTTATTATCATTTTTGATGACAAGAAACAAATATCTAAGAAATATAATAACTAAAAATGAGAAAAGTTTTAAAGAGAAAATTATATTAATTTTAATTTTTTCGATATATGGGATAATTGGTACATATACTGGTATTCAAATAAATGGAGCTATTGCGAATTCAAGGGTAATAGGAGTATTTGTCGGAGGACTTTTAGGCGGACCATTTGTTGGTGCTATATCTGGGTTAATTGCGGGATTACATAGAATAGCAATAGACATAAATGGATTTACAGCTTTTGCTTGTGCAATTTCAACTTTTACTGAAGGAATACTAGCAGGATTACTAAAGAATAGGTTTGATAAAAGTGAAAATAAAATTGCATTTGCACTTGTATTTGGTATGATAGCAGAAGTTATACAGATGATAATCATACTTATATTTGCTAGACCTTTTTCTGAAGCATTAGAATTGGTTAGGATAATATCTTTGCCAATGATTATTACAAATGGTATTGGAATAAGTCTCTCCATATCATTAATCCATAGTTCTATTACTGAAATAGATTCAAGAGAAGCATATCAAGCACAATTAGCATTAAAAATTGCTGATAAAACTTTTCCTTATATGAGGAAAGGTTTAACGGCTGAAACTGCTAAGACTGTTGCTGAAATAATTTATTCAATGACTAATTTCGATGCAGTTTCTATCACAGACCAAAATAAAATTCTTGCTCATGTAGGTGTTGGGGAAGAGCACCATAAAGAGAATCAAGGTATAATGACTGGATTAACTAAAAGAGTTTTGAGAAGTGGGGAAAAACATTTTGCACTTGAACGAGAAATGATCAATTGTTCTAATAAAAATTGCAAACTTAATTCAGCAATTGTAGTTCCTCTAAAATATGGAAATAAAATTGTTGGAGCATTGAAACTATACAAGAAATCAAAACTTTCAATATCTAAAACTGAAGAAGCACTAGCCGATGGATTAGGAAAGCTATTTTCGACTCAAATTGAGCTTAGTGAATTTGACTATCAAAATGAACTCTTAATGCAATCAGAGCTTAAGGCATTGCAAGCTCAGATAAATCCACATTTTTTATTTAATGCAATTAACACTATAGCTGCTTTGACAAGGTCATCTCCAGATAAAGCTAGGGGGCTGTTGATTCATTTGAGCAATTATTTTAGGAATAGTTTGACTGATCCTAATGATGAAGTGGATTTACAAAGAGAAATTGAAAACATAAAATCATACTTAGAAATAGAAAAAGCTAGGTTTGGTGACAAGCTTAACATAGTATACGACATACCTGAAGGATTAAATTGTTATCTTCCGCCTTTGATAATCCAACCAATTGTTGAGAATGCAGTAAAACATGGCATATTTGAGAAAAATGGCAATGGAGAAATAAGGATTGAAATAAAAAATGATGAAAATGATATTTTGATTTATGTTATTGATAATGGGGTCGGAATGGATGAGAAAACTTTAGAAAATATCTATATGTCAACGAATAATAATTGTATTGGAATTAGAAATGTAAACGATAGACTAAGAGTTAAATATGGAGAAGATTATAAGCTCAGATTAGATAGTAAGTTAAATTGCGGAACAACAGCATTAATTAAAATTCCTAAAAAACTAAAGGTGGTGTGATAGTTTGATAAAAATACTTATAGCTGATGATGAAAATTTAGCCAGAGAAGATATAAAGTATTTCTTAAATAAGTATGAAGAATTTCATGTAATCGGTGAAGCTAAAGACGGCAAAGAAGTTTTGGATATGAATCAAAAGTTAAAACCTGATTTAATTTTTTTAGACATCAAAATGCCAGTTTTTAATGGAATAGAAATCGCTAGAATAATCAACAACTTCAAAGTTAAGCCAGAGATAATATTTCTTACAGCATATGATGAGTTTGCATTAGATGCTTTTAGCTTAAATGCACTTGACTATTTATTGAAACCCATTTCGGAAGAGCGATTTTCCCAAATGGTTAATAAATTGCTATCAAGATTTCAAAACAATGAAAACATACAAAATGAAGCAAAAAATAATATATATAACAATAGCACACAAGTTATAAGTGCACATAAGAATGGTGTTATTATACCGATAAAATTTAAAGATATCATTTATGCAACTATAGACAATAAAGATACTATTTTAGTGACAAAAAATGACAATTATAAAGTTAATATGACACTTTCGGAACTCTATAATTTAGTGAAAGAGCATAATTTTTTTAGAACACATAAATCATTTATAGTAAATATAAATTTCATTGAGAAAATTGAACCTTGGTTTAATTCCACTTACAATATAAAAATGATCGGGAAAGATACCAGTATTCCCGTAAGCAGAAATTATGTTAGAGAATTCAGAGATAGAATGAATATCAACTAGTTACATTTTACTAGTTGATATTTTCATTTTAACCATTAAATTTTACTTTTTAGCAAAAAATTAAGATTAATTTATTTCTTTTGATATAGTTTGACTCTGTAAACTAAACATGAAAAAATAGCACAATGTTTTACAAAATTGTATTAAATTAGAATTAATTTCATCTTCATGATGATACTTGAGATGATAAA
>NZ_JBSQIL010000070.1:0-9212 GCF_055108775.1 Soehngenia sp.
GAGTATTCAGTATCTCCATATTTTTTATGAAAAAATCTAGGTCCCATAACAATTGAAAGCTCGTTTACTTTAATTCCTACTAATTTTGCTACGGTGAAATGGCCTAATTCATGTATTAAAATAACCATTAAAAAAACAAAAATCGCTGCTAAAGCTGTCATATAAATACCACCTCATTTAAATTAAGAAAAATTTACAAAAATAAAAAACTATTGGTGCAACAAATATTATACTATCAAATCTATCTAAAATACCACCGTGTCCAGGTATAATATTGCCATAATCCTTTATACCTGCTTCTCTTTTTAATTTAGAAGCTGCTAAGTCTCCAATTTGAGCAAAAATAGAAGCAATTATAGCAAGACAAGCTAAAATCCATATTGGACCAATTTCAAAATAATAAGAATAGATGACTGTTACTAACAGGCTCCCTATTATCCCACCTATTGCGCCTTCTACAGATTTTTTAGGACTTAGTTTAGGACTTAGCTTATGTTTTCCCATGGTACTTCCAATTATATATGCAAATGTATCCGTTCCAAAGGCGATTGTAAATATCAGCCAAATAAATTTAGTATTGCCTAAATAAGATATGTTTATTAACATTAATGGCACATAAATAATTGCAAAATATGTAGATGATATATCTTTGAAATTTACTTTACTATCCAATACATAAATTAACAATAAAATTAAAGCGAATGTTATCATCAACATTTCTAGGTTGATATCTATGAAGATACTAGAATAAATTAACATGCAAGATAAATAGCCTATCCAATTAATTGGAGATAAAGAAAGCCTATTTAATGCATTATATATTTCCTTTATACCTATTAATGAAACAAGCAATAAAGATAAATCAAGTAAAATTTCACCATTGTAAACAACAAAAATCATTAAAGCAATTCCTATTGCTCCTGACAATATCCTTTTTCTTAAATTATCCAATTAAACTCCTCCAAATCTTCTATCTCTATTTTGAAAATCTATTATTGCATCCAAGAAAGATTCACTATCAAAATCAGGCCAATATTTATCAGAAAAATAAAATTCAGAGTAAGCAGCTTGATATGTTAAAAAATTGCTTAGCCTTTTTTCTCCACTTGTTCTTATAATTAAGTCTGGATCTGGTTGATTTTTTGTATATAGATATTCTTTGAAATTTTCTTCATTTAATTGTGATAAATCAATTAGCCCCTTGTCATAATCATATATAATTTTCTTTACAGCTTCAACAATTTCAATTCTTGAACCATAATTTAAAGCTATATTTAATATCATACCATCATTGTTTTTTGTTTTTTCCAAAGCTATATTAATCTCTTTTATAACGTTTACTGGTAAAGAGTTTATGTTACCCAGAATGCAAATTTTGATATTGTTCTCATTTAATCTTCTAATTTCTTTTCTTATGAAAACAACTAAAAGATTCATCAGAGTATCTATTTCAATTTTTGATCTTTTCCAATTTTCTGTTGAAAAAGCAAATAATGTTAAAACTTTAATCCCTATCTTATTTGCAGATTCAACAATCTCTACTACTCTTTTCATTCCCTCTTGATGTCCTAAATGTCTAGGTAAATTCCTTGAATTGGCCCACCTACCATTTCCATCCATTATAATCGCAACATGATTTGGTATGTTGGATAAATCTATTTTTATATTATCTTTTCCTATATCTATGTTCATGTTTACCTCCATGAATAAAAAACCCTTCTTGGTGAAGGGTTATATTTCTAGCAGTTCATCTTCTTTTTGTTTAGTTATAGCATCAATTTCGTCGATGTATTTATCTGTTAACTTTTGCATTTCTTCTTCTGCTAATTTCTTCTCATCTTCGGTTATTTCTTTGTCTTTTTCTGCTTTTTTAATTTTATCAAGAGCTTCTCTCCTGGTGTTTCTTATAGCTACTTTAGCATTTTCAGCACTCTTTTTTACTAGTTTTATGAGTTCTTTTCTTCTTTCTTCAGTTAATTGTGGTATATTCAATCTGATAATTTTCCCGTCATTTGATGGATTTAATCCTAAATCAGATTTCAAAATTTCCTTTTCAATTATTGGTATTAATTTGGGATCCCATGGTTGAATTACAAGTAATCTTGGTTCTGGTGCAGTTATGCTCGCTACTTGCTTTAATGGAGTATTTTGACCATAATAATCAACACTTATTCGTTCTAAAAGCAATGGATTTGCTCTGCCTGCTCTTACAGCTTGAAGTTCTTCTTTATAAACTGCGATTGTTTTTTTCATTTTTTGTTCAGCTTCTTTGTGAATTTCTAACTGCATCTACAAATCCCCCTTTATATTGGTACCAATTTTTTTACCCATTATAACATTTACAATATTTTCTGGATAATCAATTCCAAAAACAACTAATGGGATATTATTATCCATGCAAAGTGAAGTAGCCGTTGAATCCATTATACCCAATCCTAAGTTAAGTATATCAATGTACTTTAAATTTTCAAATTTTTTTGCGTTAGTATTGATTTTAGGATCTGAATCATAGACACCATCGACACCTTTTTTTGCTAATAAAATTACATCTGCTTCTATTTCTGCAGCTCTTAAAGCTGCAGTTGTGTCAGTTGAAAAATAAGGATTTCCAGTGCCTGCTCCAAAAATTACTACTCTTCCCTTTTCAAGATGGCGTATAGCTCTTCTTCGTATGTAAGGTTCAGCAATTTGACGCATTTCTATTGCGGATTGAACCCTTGTAACAACATCTATTTTTTCAAGAGAATCTTGTAAAGCTAAAGCATTCATCATCGTCCCTAACATACCCATATAATCTGATGTAGCACGATCCATATCTTTGGAAGACCTACCTCTCCAAAAATTTCCTCCGCCTACAACAATTGCAACTTCAACACCTAAATCGTGAATTTTTTTTATTTGATGTGATATATTATCAATTGTCTTAATGTCTATCCCTACCCCATTGGTTCCGGCTAAAGCTTCTCCACTCAATTTTAAAATAATTCTCTTGTATTGAAGGCTCATATGTACACTCCTTAAAATATTTTATATAGGAGAACAAAAATGTTCTCCTATATTTGATTACATGTTTATTTGCTTAGCGACTTCTTCTGCAAAATTTTCTTCTTTCTTTTCTAAGCCTTCACCAACTTCATATCTAGTGAATCTTCTTATTACAATATTTTCACCAATTTTTGAAATTAATTGTGCAAGAACATCTTTAACCTTCATGCTTGGATCCTTAATGAATGGTTGATCTAAAAGGCAAACATCCTCGTAATATTTTTCCATTCTACCTTCTACTATTTTTTCAGCAACATGTTCTGGTTTTCCTTCATTGATAACCTTGTTTATTTGAATTTCTCTTTCATGTGCTATTTCATCTTCACTTAAATCATTTCTAGACACAACTTTTGGATTTGAAGCGGCTACTTGCATAGCCATATCTTTAACAAATTGTTTAAATTCATCATTTTTAGCAACAAAATCTGTTTCTGAATTGACTTCGATTAATACCCCTATCCTGCCTCCGTGAATATAAGCATCTACTAACCCTTCAGCAGCAATTCTTCCAGATTTTTTAGATGCTGAAGCAAGTCCTTTTTCTCTAAGATAATCTATTGCTTTGTCTAAATCTCCATTTGTTTGTTCAAGTGCTTTTTTGCAATCCATCATTCCTGCACCAGTTTTTTCTCTTAGTTCTTTAACTAAAGAAGCACTTACAGCCATTCTATCACTCCTATTATTATTCTTCTTCTGTTTCTATAACTTCTTCAACAGAGTTTGTTGATTTTTCAACTGAAAACTGTTCACCTTGTCTTGCTTCTATTACAGCATTTGCAATAGTTTCTGTTATCAATTTGACTGCTCTGATTGCGTCATCATTTCCTGGGATAACATAGTCAACTTCATCAGGATCGCAATTTGTATCTACGATTCCTATAACAGGTATTCCTAATATATGAGCTTCTTTTACAGCAATTCTTTCTTTTCTAGGGTCTACTACAAATAGAATGTCAGGAATCCTATTCATATCCTTTATTCCACCAAGGAATTTTTCTAATCTTTCTCTTTCGTGTTTTAATTGAATGACTTCTTTTTTAGGTAATACATCAAATATTCCGTCTTCTTCCATTTTTTCAAGTTCATGAAGTCTGTCAATTCTTTTTCTTATAGTCTTGTAATTGGTAAGCATTCCGCCTAACCATCTTTGATTTACATAATGCATACCACATCTTTTAGCTTCAGATTCTATAGCCTCTTGTGCTTGTTTTTTTGTACCTACAAAAAGCACTTCTCCTCCATTTGAAACAACATCTTTCATGGCAGCATATGCTTCGTCAATCATCTTAACAGTCTTTTGCAAATCGATAATATAAATACCATTTCTTTCTGTAAAGATATACTTTGACATTTTGGGGTTCCATCTTCTGGTTTGGTGACCAAAATGAACTCCCGCTTCCAACAAATTTTTCATTGATACTACTGACATATTTGCACCTCCAAGTTTATTTCCTCCACCTTGCTCATTTACTTAAGGACTCTTTATTAGAGAACACCTTAAGTATCGAAAGGTGTGTGTAATACCTAAAATAGTATAGCATAATATAATTATAATTTCAACAATTTGAATAGCAAAAAAATAATCGCTATATAGCGATTATTTTTTATTTTACTCTTCTTAATTCCTCAATCAGCTTATCATTTAAAACTTTGATATGAGTTCCTTTCATACCTAGTGATCTCGATTCAATTACCCCAGCACTTTCAAATTTTCTTAATGCATTTACAATTACGGACCTTGTAATCCCAACTCTATCAGCAATTTTACTAGCAACTACTAACCCTTCCATTCCATCCAATTCTTCAAAAATATATTCCATTGCTTCTCTTTCTGAGTAAGAAAGAGTTCCCAATGCCATATCAACTACTGATTTCTTTCTTGCTTCTTCCTCTATTTCTTCACTTTTTGCCCTGAGTATTTCCATTCCAACTACAGTTGCACTATATTCACATAATATAAGATCTTCTTCACTAAAGTCTTTTCCAAACCTAGCTATTACAAGAGTCCCAAGTCTTGATCCACCACTATTAATAGGTATTATTGTTGATACTTTATCAGGGTACTCGCATTTTGTAGTTTGATCAAACACACAAATGTCTACTTCTTTTAAGTTTTCTTTAGTTTCAGTTATTTTTAACAGTTCATCATTGTATTTTTTTGGGAATCTACCCTCATTTACAACCTCATTGTTTACAATGTCGCAGTCAAAACCTTCAGATAAAGCATAACCTAAAACTCTTCCTTTGGTACTAGCAATATAAACATTAGCTTCAAGAATGTCAGACAAAATTTTGCTTAATTCTGAAAAAGAAATTGGTTTAGAACCATAACTTTGTATCGTCTTGTTTAGCCTTCTAGTTTTCTTTAATAGACTTTCCATATTGACCTCCTATAAGATTTTTCTTAAACAATTCAGAATTTTCATCACATATATAAGATACTATAAATTTCAAGAATTGTACAGATATTTTTTATATTTTAAATATTTTCATCATAACCACATTCATCATTAGTGCACCTAATATAATTGTTTTTTTTAGTTTGTTTAATAACCATAATGCCGCCACATTTAGGGCATTTTTTACTTACTGGTTCATTCCATGAAACAAAAGAACATTTTGGGAAATTTGAGCATCCATAAAAAATTCTACCTTTTTTATCTCTTTTTTTTATTATCTCACCGTCTTCGCATTTAGGGCATTTGACACCAATTTTTTCAATGATGGGTTTAGCATTTTTACATTCAGGATAACCAGGACAAGCTAAAAATTTGCCATATTTGCCTATTTTTATAACCATATTCCTACCGCATTTTTCACATATTTCATCAGAAACTTCTTCTTTAACTTCAATTTTTTCAATTTCTTTTTCAGCAACAGATAATGCCTTTTCAAATTTGTCATAAAAGTCCTCTATTACTTTTACCCAGTTTAATTCACCTTCTGCGATTGCATCTAATTGGCTTTCTAATTGAGCTGTAAATTCTTCGTTGATTATCTCGCTGAAATAATTGGTGAGAATATCATTAACTAGATCACCTAATTCAGTAGGATAAAATGATTTTTTTTCAAGCATTACATATCCTCTAGCTAAAATTGTTGATATTGTTGGAGAATAGGTACTTGGCCTGCCTATTCCAAGTTCTTCCATTGTTTTTATCAATGAAGCTTCTGTATATCTAGATGGTGGTTGTGTAAAGTTTCTTTTATCTTCATATTTTGATAAATCCAGAATCTCACCAATATCTAACTTGGGTATTATAACATCATTTGATTCTTCGTCTAATGAACTAAATACTTTTAAAAATCCACTAAATTTCAAAATTGAACCATTTGCTTTAAATATATAATCACCATTTTTTATTTTTACAGTTAGTAGATCATATAAAGCTTCTGACATTTGTGAAACAATGAATCTATCCCAAATAAGTTTGTATAATTTAAATTGATCTTTTGTCAACGAGTCTTGGACTTTGTCTGGGGATAAATTTAAATGAGTTGGTCTTATTGCTTCGTGAGCATCCTGAGCATCCTTATTAGTTTTTTTAGAATAAGTATTACCACCATTTGAATATTCTTTCCCAAACATTTCTATTATATATTTCTTTGCAGCTTCTACCGCTTCGCTAGAGAGTCGTGTAGAATCTGTTCTCATGTATGTTATAAGGCCTGTAATTCCTTCTCCTTTTATATCGATTCCTTCATATAGCTGTTGAGCAATCATCATGGTCTTTTTTGATGCGAAGCCTAATTTTTTGGAAGCATCTTGCTGCAAAGTACTTGTAGTATATGGAGGGTATGGGTTTCTTTTTCTTTTTGTTTCTTTGATTTCAGAAACTAAATTTATGTTGCTTGAAAGTTCATTTAAAATATTTTTAGCTTCAGTTTCGTTTTTGATATTCAGTTTTTCTTCTTTATTATCTACTAAATAATGAGTCAACATAGCTTCAACTATTTCGCCGTTTTCTTTTTTGAAATATCCTTTAATTGTCCAGTATTCCTCAGGAATAAATTCTTGGATTTGATTTTCTCTATCACATATTAGCTTAACTGCAACCGATTGTACCCTTCCAGCACTTAATCCTTTTTTTACCTTTTTCCAGAGTATTGGGCTTATTTTATAACCAACCAATCTATCTAATACTCTTCTTGCCTGTTGAGCATTGTATAAATTTTCATCAAGCATTCTAGGAGATTTAATAGATTTTTTTACAGTTTCTTTTGTTATTTCGTGAAATTCCACTCTGCAAACAGCATTTTTTTCAATACCTAATAGATTTGCTAGATGCCAAGAAATAGCCTCTCCTTCTCTATCGGGGTCTGTTGCTAAAAATACATTATCGGATTTTTTCGCTTCTTTTTTAAGATTGTTTACCAGTGGTCCTTTCCCTCGAATTGTTATATATTCAGGTTCAAAATAATTTTGAATATCTATCCCTAATCTACTTTTTGGTAAATCTCTTACATGCCCTAATGAGGCAATTACTTTATAGTTTTTCCCCAACATTTTACCAATTGATTTTGCTTTAGCAGGAGATTCAACAATTACTAAGTTCTTAGTCAAAAAAACACCTCCAAATTTCTAGCAAATAGCAAATATATTTGATGCTATTTCTTTAACAATACCTTTAATTTCAAGAATTGTTAATGTACTATTAACAATGTTTATATCTAAACTAGATTTTAATGATATTAAATCGACATGAAGAGGACCATCCTCTAAGACTTTACAAATAATTTGTTCTGTCTCTCCCAATTCAATATGATTTTTGTTTGCTTTTGTATTATATTCGAGATGTAGAATGTTTTCAAGTTCTATTAAAATATCTTCTACATTTTGTACAAGTTTTGCTCCATCTTTAATTAATGAATTAGTGCCTTCACTAAATAAACTATTAATATTACCTGGTAAAGCAAAAACATCTTTTCCTTGGTCAAGTGCATGATTCGCAGTTATCAATGAACCTGAATTTCTTTGAGCTTCTATTACAAATACAGCATTACTCAACCCTGATATAATCCTGTTTCTTTGAGGAAAATTAAATTTTAAAGGTTCAGTATCAAGTGGGAATTCTGAAATTATTAAACCTTTGTCTTCAATTAATTCATATAGTTTTTTATTTGATTTAGGATATATTTTGTTAATACCACAACCCAATACTGCAATTGTACAGCCATTATTTTCAATGGTAGTTTTATGAGCTATAGTATCGATGCCATAGGCTAATCCACTAATAATGCATAGATTATATGCAATTAGCTCCTTTGTAAATTTTTCACAAGCCCATTTACCATAAATAGTAGGTTTTCTAGTTCCGACAATTGCAATAGAATCTAAATCAAGGAGATTGAGATTTCCTTTATAATATAATACTGAAGGTTTATTAGAAATAAATTCTAGTTTAAATGGGTATTCTTTATCATATTTTGTTAAAAAATTAATATTTTGTGAAGTTATGATATTCTGTAGATGATTTAGAACTGCTTCTATATTTGAACTTAATATCTTTTCAATGTTTTTATCATTCAGAAATCTAAGATTCTCTAATTCTTTTCTATCAGTATGTAAAATATTTTTTATATCTACGTAATACTCTTCTAAATTTTCAATTTTATCACTGTTTATACCTATTGAATTTAACCAAACTAGCACTTCTCTATTACCATATCTCAAAATATTACCTCCAATATTTTTTGTCTAAGCTTCTATATCTTATTGCTTCTGACAAGTGAATATCGTCAATAATTTCACTTTGTTCAAGGTCGGCAATGGTTCTAGCAACTTTTAGAATTTTGTTGTAAGATCTAGCACTAAATTTATATTTTTCAAATGCTTTTGCCATCAATAATTCTGCTGATTTTGATAATTTACATATTTTTCTTATATCTTTATTTAATAGATTAGCATTATAAACGATAGAAGATGAAGAATTTCTTCTTTTTTGAATTTGTCTTGATTGCTCAACAATTTCTCTTATTTCCAAAGAAGATATTTCTTTAACATCTTTATTTAGGTCATCATATTTTACTGGAAGAACGTCTACATGGATATCAATTCTATCTAACAGTGGATGGCTAATTTTATTTAAATACTTTTCTATAGAATTTTGGCTACACGTGCATTGATGAAATGGATCACATAAATTCCCGCAAGGGCATGGATACAA
>NZ_JBSQIL010000071.1:0-9207 GCF_055108775.1 Soehngenia sp.
CATAGTTCCATATAAGTCTTCCATGACTCTTGAGGTGATAAGTTAAAAGACTAAGATCATAATTTGCAAGTTCCCCTATAGTATAGATATTTAATTTATGGAGTTTAGGTAGTGTAGCTCTTCCTACCATTATATACAAATTCATTTTAATGCAAAATAACAAAAAATAAAGGAAATTGCCTTTGAATTACATTACTTATCACTAAGATACTTAAGATCAAAAATCATTTATAAACTAATAACTAAAAGTATCATATTTATGATAGTCTACTCTTAGTTATCAGTAAAACTTTAATATTTTTTATACTATAAGCTAATTGTGATTCCACTCTTTGAGTCACATTATTAACCATACATATAATTTAAAAGTACCTAAATAAAATAAGGCTGGATTTATCAACTTTACTCCAACCTTAGTATATTAAATAGGTTTGGGAATAGATTTAAACCTATATTATTTTTCAATCAAATATATAATTTACTTTACTCTTCTTGCAGCATAAAACGACCAAATTTTAGATATTTTTACAACATCACCAGTCTGTGGTGAATGAATCATTTGCCCATTACCTATGTATATCCCTACATGTCCTGGATTACTAAAAACTAAATCACCTACCTGGAGATCTGAATAATTTACTGGAGTACCATCTTTCACTTGAGTATAAGTTGTTCTTGATAAAGATATACCAACTTGTTTAAAAACATATTGTGTAAATCCTGAACAATCAAATACACTAGGTCCTGCAGCTCCATAAACATATTTAGAGCCTAATTTGCTATATGCAACAGAAAGTAATGTTGAATTAGAAACATTCCCCTCACTACTGTTACTTCCACCACTACTTCCTCTACTAATCTGTGGTTGTGTAGGCGTAGTAGACGCAGCCTGTTTTTGACTAACTAAATTTTTACCTTTTTCAATTAAATCTACTAATTCAGTATCAATGCTACTACTCTTAACACTCTTTCTTAATATTCTTAATGTAGTTATAGCATTGTTTAAATCATTAATAGAACTGCTTGAAGTATTTATTATTGTTTCAAACGGCTTGTATAAGTTTCTTTCAGTTGTAACTAAATCATCAGCAATCTTATTGTATTCAATTTTAGCTTGATCAACATAAACTTGTTGCTCTGCTTTTTTAACATTTAATTCATCTAATTTTGACTTATTATCTTTGTTTAAGTTCTCTAATTCTTGAATTTTAGTTCTGAGAGTCATAATATGGTCTTCATACTCTTTTTGTTTATCCGTAAGTTCATCTATAATCTGCTTATCTAAACTCATTATTCTACCAACTGCTTGAGCTTTAGAAATAAAATCTCCTAAACCATTTGCGCTTAATAAAATCCCTATATAACTAGCTTGTCCTCCAGATTTATATATAGCTCTTATTCTAGCTGCAAAAATACTCTCTTGTTCTTCTAATTCATTTTTACTTTTTTCAATATTATCTTTTGTATCATCTATATCTTTATTAGTATTTACAATTTTAATGTCATTTTCATTCATTGCTATTGCTATTGGTTGTATTTGTGCATCTAACTCATATACTTTATTTTGTAGTGAAACATACTTACTTTTAGCCTCCTCCGCCTTTTTATTTTTTTCATTAAGCTCCTGCTGTTGCTGCTCAGTTATAGGTTCAGCCAATACATTTGTTGCAGTTCCTAATATTAATGACGCTGTAATCAAAATAGATATTACTTTTCTTTTCATCTACTCCTTAGTGTTACTAACTTTAGTAAGCAACACATTCTCCTTTCAATTGATTAGTAACTTAATCATATAATATATATCATTCATAAAGATGCAGGCAAAATCTAAGTTACTACATCTTTATGATTATTTTTAAATTACATAACTTTACCTTATTTTTATATTTCAATATTATAAATTCTCTTTTTTTCTATACCTCAATCACCATAATTGCAGATAAAAACATCCTAAAATAATGTTCATTGCTTGTCCTATTTATCCTTTTATTTATACATTACAAATAATCAATTGAATTTTCTGTCATAAAGTAAAGCAGCATTTAATACCACAAGTACTGATCCCACATTATGCACTATCGCACCTGTTATTGGATTCAAAACACCTAAAACAGATAAAATAATTGCAACAAAATTGATTACCATTGATGCCGTAATATTTCCTTTAATAGTTTTCAGTGTAGAATTTGATAACTTCTTAAGATACGGAATATTCTCAATATCATCACTCATAAGAGCAATATCAGCTGCTTCAATCGCAATATCACTACCCATACTTCCCATAGCAATCCCTACATTTGCAGTCTTTAGTGCTGGCGCATCATTCACGCCATCCCCAATCATACAAATATTTTTTCCTTCTGACTGAAGTTGCTGAATATATGCAACTTTATCAGCGGGCAATAATTGTGCATGAATATTTTCAATCCCAATTTGCTCTGCAAAGTATTTCGCAGTTTGAGAGTGATCTCCAGTTAAAAGAGCTACCTCAGTATTCATTCTCTTTAAGCTATTAACCATGTCTTTTGCACTTGCTTTTAATGTATCTGACAGTGCAATTATTCCTATACATTCTCCATGCTTTCCTATAAGAATTGACGCTTTCCCTTGCGAACGTAATAATCTCAAATCAGATTCAACTTTTTCATCAATACGCACTTTATTTTCAATTAAGTATGCACTGCTTCCACATAAAACAGATGCTCCTTCAACCTTTGCTCTTACTCCCTTACCTGCCTCCATTTGAAAATTTTCAGCTTTCATTAAATGTATATCCTTAGATCTAGCATAACTTGCAATAGCTTTACCCAGTGGATGCTCGGAATGTATTTCAACTGAAGCAGCTATCTTAAGAATATCCTTTCCTGTATAATAAGGTGAAACTGTAATGGTATCACTAACTTTTAAATTTCCAACAGTAAGTGTACCAGTTTTATCAAATGTAATATAATCTACTTTTCCCATTTTCTCTAGTGCCTCACCAGATTTAATTAAAACACCATGCTTTGTAGCCTGTCCTATTGCTGCCATTATTGAAGTAGGGGTTGCTAATGCTAAAGCACATGGACAAAAAACAACTAGTATCGTCACTGCCCTAACTACATCTAAAGTGATTAAATAAGTAGCAATTGAAATAAATAAAGCAATAGGTACTAGCCATGTAGCCCACTTATCCACAAGTCTTTGCATAGGCGCTTTTTTATTTTCAGCCTCTTTTACCATGTCTATCATTTTCTGTAGTGACGAATCCTTTCCTACCTGAGTTGCCTTGATTTCAATAGACCCAAAACAGTTCATAGTTCCACAAAAAACAGCATCATTTATAGTTTTATCAATAGGCAGAGACTCACCAGTTATTACAGCTTGCTCAACAGAAGTATCCCCTGCTATGATAACACCATCTACCGGAACAACTTCACCTGGAAGAACTCTTAAAATATCATCTTTACGCACTTCTTCTATTGGTACAAATTCTTCATAAAAACTCTCTCCTATGAATATAAGTTTACGACCTTTTTGAGGAATAAGACTAATTAAGTTACTAAGTCCTTTTTTAGCACGAGCTACAGTCATATCTTCTAAAATAGCTCCAATAGCCATTATAAATGCTACTTCTCCAGCAGCAAAAAGTTCCCCAATAGCAATAGATGCAATCATAGCAATAGATATAAGTAGAGCTGAAGAAATCCACTTTTCAAAAATTAACCTTGTTATAGCTAGATATAAAAGTGGTAAACCTGAAATAATTATAGTTATCCATGCTGGATCTATAGGTAATTTATTATTATTCAACATTAATACTAAGCTGATTGCTAAAAATATCCCTGATATGACAGTCATTTTAATACCACTAAGAAAATCACTTAATTTTTTTATCATTTTCTACACCTCCAATAATAAAATCAAATTGAAAATTAATAATTCCCTACTGAAAATATTTTGATTCTTTAAGTTTATTAATGTTAAAGATTATAGATATATATCAAAATCATATCCCCCCATAGGGGATACGGCAAGTATAGCATAGTATTTTATAAAAGACAATATAAAATATTTATATAGATTTTAAAAATCATTCTAAATTAACCCTAATTATTACTAATAGGTAAAGTTTTATATTACTCTAAATATTCAATTATCTATATTTAAGTATTATATTATCTTGACTAACAAAAATTATAAATTTATAATTTAGATATTTTCTATATATACTTACTAAAATTAAAAATCTGTATGAAAGCTCACAAATACTTTACAATCGTAATTTATACTATATTTGAGGTGATAATTAATGTTAGAAAATAAAATATGCCTTTTAATAGCAGATGACGATATGCGTATGCGTAGGGCAATAAGTGATTTATTAAAATCAAATGGATATTACATATTCGAAGCTGATAATGGTCAACATGCTTTGGAAGTTTTTTATCGTAACAGTGGAATTATTGATCTTATTTTGCTTGATATTATGATGCCAAAATTGGATGGCTTTGAAGTACTCTATGAAATACGAGATAGCTCACTAACGCCAATCATTATGCTTACAGCAAAAGAAGCAGAATGCGACCAACTCAAAGGACTAACTAAAGGTGCTGATGACTATATTACCAAGCCATTTTCCTCGTCATTACTTATTGCTAGAATTGAAGTAGTATTAAGAAGAACAGGTAAATTTCAAACACAACCTATTACTTTCAATAATCTAAGAATTGATACTCTAAAGAGGTCAGTATTTGTTAATGATAATATAATCAGTCTCACGCAACGTGAATATGATTTATTGCTTCATCTAGCTGTTCATGAAAATATAACTCTAAGCAGATCTCAGTTACTAAATTCAGTTTGGAGTTACAACTATAATGGGGATGGTAGGACTGTTGATACTCATATAAAACAATTACGCGCTAAATTAACCAATTCCTGTCAATACATAAAAACAGTACATGGTGTAGGTTATCGTTTTGAGGTAGAAATATGATAAAAACAATAAAAATAAAGCTAGTAATTTTTGTGGGAATGATAATTTTTTCTGTTATAGCAATACAAGTTGTTTGCAATCTTTTTTTAGTTAAGCCATATTTTATAGATAAAAAAACATACCAAATGGGGCAATCTTTTGCTATCCTTAAAACTAACATTGAAGCTCATGACGATATTGCAAAAGCAATGATGCATTATGAAGAAGATGAAAATATAAATATTTCTGTATGGGATAAATATAATAAGCCTATATACAATAGCGGAAATATTGATATAGCGTACTACCAAAGTGGAAAATATACATTTTCCCACACTCCTAGTGTAGAATATTCGATTAATCCGCAATCTGAAAAAGAAAATTTAATGCTATTTGGAGAAATTTTTTTAGAAGATAACATAATTTTTGTAGTTTTAGATACTCCCATTTCAGCAGTAGAACGAAGTACTGAGTTAATTAATGAATTTAATCTATATATAGCTGCTATTGCATTAAGTATAGGCGGTATTCTAACTTGGTTTTGGAGCAAACACTTTGTGAAACCTATCATAGAAATTGATCATGTTGCAAAAAGTGTATCCACTTTAGATTTCTCTCAAAAATTAAAAGAGCCCTTTTCTCATGATGAAATAGGCCGACTTGGTAAAAATATCAATTTAATGTCTGAACAATTATCTAACATGATTGGAAGCTTACAAGCTGCAAATGCTCAATTAGAAAAATCTGTAGACCATCAAAAACAAATTGACGATATGCGTAAAGAATTCATCGCAAATGTTTCTCATGAATTAAAATCTCCTCTTGGTTTAATGGTCATGTATTGTGAGAATCTAAAAAATAATTTGCCCAATATTGACAAAGATTTTTATTATGATGTAATAGTTGATGAAAGTAAAAGATTAAGTGAGCTTGTAAAAAGCCTATTAGATATATCATCACTAGAAAACGGACTTACTAAAATGCACTTTGATTTAATTAATTTTTCCGATTTGGTTCATAAACTTTGTGCAAAAAAACAGCTTATATTTGATAATCAAAAAATAACTTTAATCAAAAATGTTCAAGATAATTTATTTGTTTTAGGTGATTCTTTTTATCTAGAGCAAGCATTAACTAATTATTTAGATAATGCAATAACTCACACTCCTCCAAACAAAATAGTCAAAGTATCTGTTTACATTGAAAATGAATTTTTAGTATTCTCAGTTTTTAATGAAGGTACCACCATATCAATTAGTGATGAGAATAAGATATGGGAAAGTTTTTACAAGGTAGATAAGGCTCATACCCCAAGCTTACAAACGCATGCCGGACTTGGTCTATACATTGTTCGAACCATTATCAATTCACATGAAGGGAAATATGGAGCAAATATATTGGAAAATGGTGTAGATTTTTGGTTTAAACTTTTACTTTTTCACTAAAAATTTTAAAATTAAAAATCCACCTCACAATAACCTCATAATTTCTATCTAAAATAATTATTGAAACTACTATTATGATATCAAAATGCTTATATCAAATTTTAATATTTATATAGTAGTTAATAATTATTGATAGGAAATGGTGAAATGGAAATAACTATTAAAAACACAAGACTTTTAACCTCAAACACATTAAAGGTAATAGCCATTACTGCTATGTTTGTAGATCATATGTCAACATGGCTTGTGCCTAAAGGTACAATGTTAGATATACTACTGCACACTTTTGGAAGACTGGCGGCTCCAATAATGTGCTTCTTAATAGCTGAAGGCTATTTCTATACTTCTAATGTCAAAAGATATATTCAAAGACTTTTTGTATTCGCCTTAATCTCTCACCTGCCATTTGTAATGTTTTTTGGAGTTGAATGGTGGCAAGCAACAAGTGTAATTTGGTCTCTTTTAATGGGATTAGTAGCTTTGTCTGCTTGTAAAAATTCTAATCTTAGTTTATTCAGAAAAATTTCTATCGTCATTTTATGCTGTCTATTTGCATGGACGGCTAACTGGAACTATATAGCGGTACTATGGATAGTGTCTTTTGGGTTATTTAGAGACCAATTAAGAAACCAGATAATATCATTCGCAGCTATTGGTATTATTTTATACGCAATTCCAGGAATTATTGATTATGGTTGGACATCTATTTACCGATTTGGAGTTCTTTTAGCAATTCCTTTACTTACACTATACAGTGGTGAAGTAGGTAAAAAGTCTAATATAATTAAATGGGGTTTTTATATTTTTTATCCCTTACACTTAATAATACTATATATTTTAAAAGATCTAATATTAGTTTAAGGAGATAAAATTTATGTTTAAATTTCGTACTTTAATGATTACAATGTTGATTTTAAGTGTTTCTTTAACCTCATGTTCATTATCATACAATAAAAATGTAAAACAAGGAGATCCAATTGAAATAATCGAACCCTATAAAGGGGATTTAGAGCTTCCTATAATTGGAGCAACTGGATATACTCCGATAGCTCTTGATTTAAAAAATTCAGCAAATACTGAATCTGAAACACTAGAAGTTATGGAAGCAGGTACTGGATTCAAAGTAGTAAAAGAAGAAGGCGATTGGTGGTTTATTGAAAAAGAAAATTCATCTGGATGGGTTGAACACAAATATTGTATGGTCAACCTACCAGATGTTATTCCATCAATTATTTATAATAATACTAATACATATTCATCAAAACTTACTTCTTCCAGAAAATCCATCCCCAAGATAACTGGTAATTCATTATATTCTAGTAAATCATATAACGAACGTCTTGGAAAAGAAGAGTATATTATGCCTGTTCTATATTCAATGTCAAAAAAAATTTATTTGGCACAAAAATCTGCATTAGCTAATGAAAACTCCTTAATACTATACGAAAGTTACAGACCACGCTCTGTACAAAAATCTATAGTAACTGGATTATCTCAATTAGCTAAAAGTGATTCAAATGTTATGACTGGCATAAATACTCCGCCATGGGATATTTCTTGGTTTATTGCTACGAGTCTTTCAAATCATCAGAAAGGTTCCGCCATTGATGTAAGCTTAGCTAATGTAAATACTAAAGAAAATATTACAGTGGGTGATTATTTGTGCATTAACATCACAGATTATGCTGAATATACAATGCCAACACCAATTCATGAGTTAAGCATATCATCAATTACATTCTCAACTCCTATTTCATCTAAATCTCAAACAGCCTGGAAGAGTGCACAATTAGCAAATTCAATGACTGAATCAGCTGTAGATTTACAAAATTATTGCACTGCTGCAGGACTTACTCCTTTAGCCTCAGAGTGGTGGCATTTTAACGATTTAGATACAGGCAACCAACTCAATAATATTAGTAGCGAAGGTAATTACACTTTAACTAAATCTTATAGTACTCCCCCTACTAAATAAAATTTGATTCACTTAAACAAAAGAAAAAGTAGTGAATAATTCTTCCACTACTTTTTTCTTTTCTATTTTTCATAAGATATTCTTGCATTGAATAGTCTTTATATAAGTGACTATCTAAATTTTTATTTTACAAATTTATCAATTGCGTTATTGAGATCATCAAGTATTTTATTATTATTTGTTTCAACTGCTTTAATAACACAATTCTCTATATGATCTTGTAAAATTATTTTTCCAATATTATTTATTGCTGATTTTACTGCTGATATCTGTATCAAAACCTCACTACAATCTCTACCATCCTCAACCATTCTTTTTACAGACTCTAAGTGCCCTATAGCTCTTGAAAGCCTATTTATAACTGCTTTAGCACTCTTATGTTCATGATTTTCATCCATATAACTAATCTCCTTTTATATTATAAATTAATTATATAATTATTTTTTGCCAATTTCCATTAAAGAAACGTATTAACAAAAGTATTCCTCTAATTGTAATATCAAGTGCATATCCAATCCATACACCAAATAAGCCTAGTCCCAGTATAACTCCAAGTAAATATCCAATACCCACTCTTACTCCCCAAATTCCTAATAAAGTTGTATACATAGGAAATTTTGTATCACCTGCTCCCTGTAAAGCACTAGTAAATATTTGTGTAATAGCTGCAAAAGGTTGGAAAAATGCTATTAATCTTAGTACTTTGACAACCATTTCTTGAATTTCTTCTGTCTGTGTAAATAAAGCCGCTAATTGTGGTGCAAAAATAAAGAAAATAACTCCTATGCAAATCATAAAAAAAGTCGTAATATAATCTGCTAAAAAAACCA
>NZ_JBSQIL010000072.1:0-8877 GCF_055108775.1 Soehngenia sp.
TTGAGTTTCTTATCCATCGATAAATAATACGTAGATTTGTTTTGACAGACGTAAAGGCTTATGATATTCCAAGTTTAAATATATATTGCAATTTTCTTGATTATTTTTTTACTTCGTATTTTCATAGGCTACTCTACACTCTTTTCTTTATCTTTTGGTTTTTTTATTTATAATATAGTAAGTTATTGGTAAAGTAAACATGATTCAAATCTGGGTTCAAATTAATTCTAAGATTTTTTAATTTATATATCTGTAAAATTTTTTAGATGCGATGTCATAAATCTTATTCTTTTAATTCCATTAATATCATTTAATATTGTTATCTAGTTGGAATAATTCCATAATATTACTATTAAATAGTATTCCATTTTGGTGCTTGTATATTATGGAATAATAGATATTTCATCGTAATTATAATGCAATATCTATTATTTGGAAACCATCTACAACTAGAATACAATTTTAATTCCCAATTAGCATAAAATTATTAATATGTCCTATTCCATATTCCTCAACAAAAATAGTTTTCTTCTTGCCTGTAACTAAATCATAATAATAAATACCTCTATTTTCATAATTTTCATCCGATCCCAAATAATATATTCCATTATTACTTCGATCAAGTTGAACTTCACTAATATTTTTTGAATCAGGTATTTTTATTTCCTCAAACTCTTCTGTATCCAAATTTATTCTGTTTATCCTCATGCTGTTGTTGTTGCTACTATCTCCGTCCCGATAAATCAATAAATATTTGTCTGTTGCTGATATTGAAAGTATCTTCTCTTTTTCAAAGAAAAACATTTCCTCCTTTGCCGAAAAATCATTCTTATATCTAGTTATGGTATTATCCGGATAATAATATCTGTCTACCTCTTTTTTAGACTGTTTCTCAGCATTTTCATATCCTTGTGCTTGAGAATATGTCGAAGTATAAAATTCATTTTCGTTTTCGATATTTAAGCAAATTGACCACACATCTGTATCGTCATCTTCTAGATCATTATAAAAAATTGTTCCTGTTTTCTTATTATATTCTACAAGCCTTAATGCCCTGGTACCATTTTTAACTGCAACTAAAAGAATATTGTCTCTTCTGGGAAGAATATAATTTATAGCAAATAAACCATCCGTTAATTGTTTTTTCTCATTAGTTTCAAGGTCGATTAAAAACAATTCATCTCCGTCTCCAGTTTTTTCATTCTTTGCTGAATAATAAATTTTATTATCATTTTTACTATACACCCCTAATGGATATTGTGATGTATATGCTACTGAATTGATTTTTTCTAAATTATCATTTTCTATATCATATACCATAATGTTCGTTGTCATACCAGATTGAGGTCCCTTATTATCATTATAGGTAGTATAGGATATAGATAAATAATCTTAAGGTTCTTCATGGTTATTACTTGTGGTATTATTTTTCATATTTGTACATGCACTTAATAGGAAAATACTAATCATAATTAATAATAATGTTTTTTTCAATTTTTTAAATCATTCCTTTCGCTTAGCTCAAGTCACAAAATTGAATGAACCGCACTTGCTTCTAGCAATTTTTTATTATTCAATAGCCATAGGTATAGCGGTAAACTAGCAATCATTCGGAGGGGAGTAGGCTACTCTATTTCTAGAATAACCGCATTTTTATATGTGTAGATTGCCTCTCCAAGCATAAATAAGTGTGACTAAGAAGTTTTTTAATTGTTATAGAGATCTAGATATCTTCTTGTTTTTCAATTAATATTTTTTTGAAGTCATCATTTGATGGCTTGTTTGTTATGCTCTTTTAGAACTTCTTAGTTTTTTGGTGCTATGATACTATTTCAGACTTACCACTGCTATCAATGCTATGATTATAGAATTAACTTAACTTATATTTATAGAACTATAATTGACTAGCTAGCCTTATAAAAGTATCTTCCCTTAAATGACAATGTACTAGAATAAGTTAATCCGAGATACTCAACTCCAGTTTTCCATATATCTAAAATTGCATCTGGTAACTGTCCATTATCTCTCTTGAAAAAAACATGGGTATAATTCGTATCGGATAGATCTTCATTCAATCTTCTAGTATTTATTTCTTGACCATGCTTTGGATTATCATAGTCTCCCCTTGTCGCACAATCTCCCTTTTTAAGAGTATTACTATTTTCTCCTATAGTGTCATCAAATAGAGTAAATCTACCTGTACCTATCCACATTATTGTATTGATTAACAATAAGTTCGTTGTTACTATTACCCCATACATAAGTTCCTATAGGACTAGTTGTTCCTCTAGGTAAAGAACTATAACTCTGAATTGCAAATGGATATATGATCTTATCTACAAACCCTTCGCCATCATAGATAACTCTCATCCTACTTCAGGGAATATTATTTCTCGTATTATAGGTATATTGGACACTGATTCTTTTATTTCTTTTATCATTTTCATTTCTTGATAATATTGATTTATCTCATTCTCTGACATTAATGATAAATCTAATGGTTCATAAGGAACCTGAATGTTTTGACTACTTAGTTTTTTACCAGGTTCTATTATTACTACCTCTAAATTGTCACCAAACTCAATTAAAGTATTAGGATTCATTACTCCTGGTATTTTCACTTCCCCTATTTCGTTGGCTATTACCGTATTTGGTAATAACGAGGTTAAGATTAATATCAATACCAAAATCTTTTTCATATGATTTCCTCCTTGTTTACTTCAACACCTTTAGCTACCACATTTGTTAAAATTTCTGCAAATACCAAAATGCTTATTTTTAAAATATTATTATAATTTAAAAGAAAGCCACACGTTTTTTAATTTATTAAACTTCTTCTGTACTTTTTCATATAATTAATATAGTTTAACGTATATAAAATCAAAAATGATTATTTCTAGTCCTTATTAAAAATTATAATGTTTTAGCACTGTTTAGTTAAAAATCATGAAATGAACTCTATAATATAACAATTTTCAATCAGATTAATGTTTAATATCAATTATCGATGTATCAAAATCATATGACAAGCTGTCTGATTTAAACCAGAGCTCAGATTCCTGCATTGGTATAGACATTTTTACCCAGTCTTCCTTGCGTTCCAATATATAGCCTGTTCCATATTGTATTCCTTTTTCATTGCCATCAATCCCATCATAACTCATTGCCCCATTAAGAATAGCTTGATTAGCATTATCTTTAAAAAGCGATTCATCATAACTTAGTTTGCTTTTATCAATTGTACCACGGATTACTGGAATGTCACCGGATGCCTGAGCAACTCTGCATTCATTATCAACTTCTTCGATTACGATTACCATGTCATTTTTATTTAAAGTATATTCTTCATTTTCTAAACTTTGATAAACTGGATTGTTATCAGAATCCACAGTAATCACATATGGATCTTTTAAAACAACATCTTCAGTAATTATAGCTATTTTACCTGTATATTCAGCGAATTGATCTTCAGGCTCTTGTTGTGGCTCAGTAGGACCTTTGTCAGTACAGCCAACAACTAGAATAGCTATTAAAGCTATCATTAAAGTACTCAATATATGTTTTTTCAACGGTATCACCTACTCGTATTTTATAAAATTCTTTTATAATTGAAATGTTCTATCACTGCCTTGTAGTATTCATTGATACTTTTATTACAAACATACCCTGCAATTTAAAAAATAATCGTTATGTATGTGATTACACAAAATGGCTAATAAACTCTTATAATTTTTGAGAATTATTTGGTATAATTAAATTAAATGGAGGTGCCAAATGGAGTATAATTTTGAATACTATAAAAAAGCAGCAGATTACATATTAAAAATAGTTGGACACGATGTTGAAATCGGGCTTATATTAGGTTCGTCAATAGGCAGTGTAAAAGAGATAATTGATGTTGAAAAGATTATAGATTACAAAGATATCCCAAACTTTCTCATTTCTACGGCAGAAGGCCATGAGGGAAAGCTCATAATAGGAGAAGTTAAAGGTAAAAAAGTTGTAGCAATGAGCGGAAGATTTCACTATTATGAAGGGTATACATTTGAAGAGCTTTCAATACCGATAAGAGTATTTAAACTTTTGGGAGTAAAGAAAGTAATTTTAACAAATGCAGCTGGAGCAATAAATAGAGATTTTAAACCCGGAGATATAGTTCTAATCAAGGATCACATAAAATTAACTGGTGCTAGTCCTTTGAGAGGAAAAAATATTGAAGAATTTGGACCTAGATTTTTTGATGTAACAGATATGTATACAGAAAAATTAAGGAGATTGGCAAAAGATATTGCGAAAGAACAGAATATCGATATTAAAGAAGGAGTTTATTATTTTGCCACAGGTCCACAGTTTGAAACAAAAGCTGAAATCAAAGCAATGGATATACTCGGGGCAGACTTAGTTGGCATGTCAACAGTCACTGAAGCATTAACTGCAGCACATGCTAGTATTGAGGTATTAGCCATGTCATTAGTTACAAACATGGCTGCTGGGATTTTGGATAAAAAGATAACTACCGAAGAAGTTGAAGAGATAGGGAAACTCTCAAGAGAGAAGTTGAAAACATTTATTTCTTCAATAATAGAATATATGTAGGAGGGAGCCATGGAAAGATTTGATGAAGGCTTAGCGTTTTTATTGAGGTATGAAAACATCGCATGGTATGAAAATGGAGTTGTCAAGATTTTAGATAGGAGAATCTATCCTAATGAAATCTCATTTGTAGAATGTAAAAGTCATAAAGAGGTAGCAAAAGCAATAAAAGACATGGTAACACAAAGTGCAGGACCATACACAGCATGTGGCATGGGAATGGCACTTGCGGCATATGAGGCTAGGAATCTGAATAAAAATGATTTCATTAACTATTTAAACGAAGCAGCGAAAACTCTTTATTCGGCTAGGCCAACCACTACTAAAAGGATGAAGCTCATCACAGATGGATGTATTGAAGCTGCTTTAATAGCACTTGAAAAAGGAGAAAGAGTCGACGAAAAGATTTTTTTACATACAATCGAACACAATAACAAAAGATACAGCAGAATTAATGACGTGGCTAAATATTTAGTAGATATGTTTCCGAAAAAAGGAACTATTATGACACAATGTTTCGGTGAAACAATAGTGGGCATGATGTTAAAAGAGGCGAAAGAAAGAAATTTAGATATAAAAGTAATCTGCCCTGAAACAAGACCATATTTTCAAGGCTCAAGGCTTACGGCGAGTGTATGTCATGATCAAGGCTTTGATGTAACTGTCATCACAGATAATATGCCTGCGTATGTTATGGAAGAAAAGAAAGTAGATTTGTTTACTTCAGCAGCTGATGCTATATGCATGGATGGGTATGTTGTAAATAAAGTTGGGACTTATCAAATTGCAATAGTAGCGAAATATATGAAAATTCCATATTTTGTAACAGGGGTACCAGATATCGGACATGAAAATATTTCTACTGTTACTATAGAAGAAAGAGACGGAGATTTTGTGCTTCAAGCAATGGGAGTAAAGACAGCTAAAGACGGTGTTAAAGGGTATTACCCATCGTTTGATAAAACTCCACCTCATCTAGTAAGTGGTGTGGTCACAGATAGGGGTATATTTTCTCCATATGATTTAAAAAGATATTTTAGGGGGGATGAAAAAATAGAAATGATTTTGTAAAAGATATAGACATTCAATTGTTTTAAGTGTAAACTATATATAATAGTAGGAAAAGGTTTTCCGAATATATGGAGGTGTGTTTAATGGCTTTAGAGTATGCAAATAGAATGAACTATGTTAAAGCATCAGAAATTAGAGAGTTACTTAAATTGACAGAGCAACCAGGAATTATTTCTTTTGGTGGCGGATTTCCTGCACCAGAGCTATTCCCTGTAAATGAAATGATTGAGATTAGCAAAAAGGTAATGGAAAACAATGGAGCGCAAGCACTTCAATATGGGCCAACTGAAGGGTACAGACCTCTAAGAGAAGCAATCGCAAAGAGAATGAAAAAAGTACAAGTAGACGCAGTAGTAGAAGATATTTTAGTTACAAGTGGATCACAACAAGGGCTAGATTTTGCTGCAAAAGTATTTATTGATCCAGGTGATTATATAATAATCGAAAAGCCAAGCTACTTAGGAGCTATTAATGCTTTTAGAGCTTACGAACCAAATTTCATTGACATCGAATTAGAAGACGATGGCATGAATATGGAACAATTAGAAAAAGCATTAAAAGAAAACAAAAAAGTTAAATTTATATATGTAATACCAGATTTTCAAAATCCTTCAGGTAAAACTTGGTCTATCGAGAAGAGAAAAAAACTTGTTGAATTAGCAAACAAATACGACATAGCTGTAGTAGAAGACAATCCATATGGAGAATTAAGATATGAAGGAGAATTATTCCCTGCAATTAAACACTTCGATACTGAAGGCAGAGTGATTTTCTTAGGAACTTTTTCAAAGATATTCTGTCCAGGATTGAGACTAGGTTGGATCGATGCTCATCCAGATGTACTTAGAAAATTCGTATTGTTAAAACAAGGTGCTGATTTACAATCAAGCACAATATCTCAAATAGAAGTAGCTACATTCTTAAGCGAATATGATATTGATGCACATATTGAAAAAATAAAAGTAGTTTACAAGAGAAGAAGAGATTTAATGGTAGGGGTCATGAAAGAAAAATTCCCTAAAGAAGTTAAATACACTATTCCAGAAGGTGGATTGTTCACTTGGGTAACATTGCCTGAGCATATAAACACTAGAGATTTAGCGGTAAAAGCATTGGAAAAACAAGTTGCATTTGTACCAGGCGGTTCATTCTATGCATATCCTGGTCATGAAAATGATATGAGATTAAACTATTCTGCAATGCCAGATGATTTGATAATTGAAGGAATGAATAGATTAGCAGATGTAATTAATGAAGCATTGAAATAACAAAGTTCAGAGGATTTCCTCTGAACTTTTATCTTTGTTAAATTAAAGTATATATATTTTAGCTTTGTAAACTTTCCAAACTAATACATTCATCGAATAAATCAATGATTTCTTGTGATTCTGTATGGGATACACAAATGACAGTCTTACCAAGATTCAATATTTCTTTAGTTATCTTAAAAGCAAGATCTTCATTTAGTCCAGAAGTATGTTCATCTAATATAATGATATCCTTTGGATCTATAAGACATCTAGCTATTCCAATTCTTACAGCTTCTCCACCAGAAATTTTACGTTCTTTACTCAATATATCTTCTAAAGATAAATCCAACTCTAACATTTCAATTAATTTACTAATTTTATTATTTTCGTTAACCTTACCTAATAAAATATTATTTTCTACGGAATTTTCAAAGATATGTGTGTCTTGGGAAATATAAGATATAGTAGTATATATAGCTGATTTTTCCATATCTTCTATGTTTTTATTAAATATTAGAACTTTTCCTTTGTCTGGAGTCAATTCACCGGCAATTATTTTTAATAATGTGGACTTACCGCTTCCGCTTTTACCTTTTATTAAATAAGTTTTATTTTTCATAAACTTATAACTTACATTATTTAAAACTTTATTATTCCCATAAGAAAATTCTATATTTTCGATATCAACAGCCACCTCAGAAGAATCAAAAATAGGGAATTTGAAATCTTTTTGTGAAAGATCAACTTCAGTTTCTCCAATAAGTCTTTTCTTTGCAACAAGACTCGACGCATAGTTATTATAAAGGGAAATCAATGCAACAACAGGTCCTGCTAAATAATTCATTAATTGTAATAATGTAATGACTTCTCCTATGGATATTATAGACCTGCTTACAAAAATTCCTCCAGTAAATAATATTACTATTTGACTAATATTGCTTATACCTTCAGAAAACACATCATTTAATATGTTCAGAAGCTTAAACGACTCTCTTTTGTCTTCGTGCTCTTTAGAAATATTTTCATGAATTGACTTGATCCAGTTTATTCCATTGTATCTTATTAACTCTTTTTTTCCAGTAAGGGTATCCTCGATAAATTTTAAATAATTATCTGAAGAATTTACAAAGTTTTCTGATCTATTTTTTAATGCTTTTTGGCTAAATATAGGCACGATAAGAGGCAATGAGGAAGATATAAATGCAATTATAAAAAGCCTTATATCTATGCTTATTAAAGATATTGAAGTAAATATAAACACACTTAGAATATTAACAAAATTAAATTTATTCATCAACTGACCACTATAATAAATATCCAAGTTTTGAGAGTAGTCAACTAAATCAAATTTATCTCTGTTGTTTGTAAATTCGGAAAGGAATTTATTGTTTTTTATTTTATTCATTTCCTTATTAGAAATTTTAAAAGCAAGCTTGTAAGAAATCACTGGAAGTATTAATGTAAGTAAACCATAGATGAGCATTATTAAAACGTTTTTTCTGAAAATATCAAATTGAGAATTAGTGAGATTGTCTATAAGGACTCCAAATAAAATTGCGATTCTTACTAAAACAAACGAATTTATTATGTAGAATAAATATGCAACTAATTTCATTTTATTGACCTCACTTTCATTTTTTTAGAGGGTATTCCTTTGAAAGTTTGATGCTTTAATTAATTTACCCTTCCATTTGCCAATAATTAAAAGATAGTGCTCATTGGTTAATTGCAAAATCTATTGAATTTTTAATTTTGTATTTTGCAACTACATAATTAGCAGGCAACGATATAGAAAACAAATATTAATTACAGTATAATACTTTTCGTGACTAAAATCCATAAATTTGTAAGATTAACTTTTATGGCGCTAAATGCAAATTAAAATGAAACACTTTTATCTCTGTTAATATGTCATTGTTCATATATCTTGTGAACTCTTTTACGTTAGTTGATGTTCTTCTCC